>JBOGFE010000395.1:0-3454 GCA_050741935.1 Acidimicrobiia bacterium
GTGGTCGTGGACGACGTGGTGGTCGTCGGCGGCGGCCGGGTGGTGGTGGTCGTGAGCGGCGCCGTGGTCGTTGTGGTCGTCGGGGCGGGGCCGGTCACCACTACCAGCTGGGGGCGCTCGGCCGAGCTCGCCTCCGAGGAGCGGAAGGCGAAGGAGTCGGACGACACCGAGCGGAGCAGGAAGTCGACGGGGCCCGCCGGCGGGACCACCGAGGTCACGTCGATGTCGACCCAGCCGGTCGCCACCGCGCCTGCGTCGGCCACCACTCCCCCGGCCGGACCGGGCTGGTTGCGCCAGGTGACGGAGCCCTCTTTCCAGTTGAAGCTGGCCGGCGCCACCGAGGGGCCGTCGGCGGTGGAGTTGGTGACGAACAGGCGCAGGGTCGCCCGGCGCACGACGCCCGAGAGCCCCTGGACCTGGAACCGCACGTAGGCGGCGTGGTCGGGGTCGCTGTCCCCCTGGACCGACATCGTCCGCTCGGACCGGTAGTTGGTGTCGGGATGGTCCTCTTCGACGTGGGCGTCGATCTGGGCGGTGAAGTCGGTCTCGGTGGTGCCGTCGGCACTCACACTCTCGACGATCAGCTCCGGGCGGTTGGATGCCTCCCGGGAGGCGAAGTCGGCCCCGTCGTTACCGTCCGGCTCGAGCAGGAACGCGACCACCCCGGGCCCGCGGACGGCCGAGGTCACGTCGTAGGTGACCCAGGTGTCGGCGCCGATCCCCCCGACGTCGGCCACCACCGGGGTGTTAGCCGCCGGCCGGTTGGTCCACGTGATCCCGGTCTCCTGCCAGGTGGTGGAGGTGGCCCGCACCTGGGGGCCGTCGCCGGAAGAGTCCTCGGCCCATACCCGCAGCGTCGCCCGCGTCACCGTGGCCGTGCCCGCCGGCACCGAGAAGCGCAGGTACGACCGCTCCCCGGGATCGCCGTCGACGGCCAGCCGCGACGACGTCCCGAAGTTCCGGGTCGGGTCGCTCTCCTCGACCCGGGCATCGGCCACCGGCGTGAGGGTGGCGCGCACGGCGGACACCGGCGGGGTGAAGACCAACGGCGAGAGGGCGAGCGCCGGGAGCACGGTCAGGGCCACCCACCGGAGGCGGCGGGTCCTCGGGCGCGTCGAGGCAGAGCAGCTGTCCATTGCGGTCCTCCCCAGAGGGACCGGCGCCCGAGGAGAGGACCCTGTGGCGCTCCTAGGGAGCGGGGTCCCCGACCCGGAGGGAATCCTCAGGCCGCCGAAACGAATGGGACAATCGTGTTGTCAGGCACTCTTTAGACGCAGATGGGGAGGCTTCCTCCGAAAGTTCACCTCCTTAACGCCCGGTTGAGGGAGCCTTGAGGAGAACTACACTTCGCTCCGGCCATGGACGAGCCGACGAATCCTCCCGGAGGCGGGCGCTCCGACCGGGGACTGCTGATCATGCTGTGGGTGCTGGGGATCGCCTTCATGCTCTTCGTGCTCCTGGCGGGAGTCGTCGGTCTGACCCCTTGAACGGCGACGAGGGAGTGTCGGCCCTCCCCCACCCCGCAGAGCTGTCCGGGCTCGATCTCTTCGACGTGTGGACGGGCGCCCCGCCCCTCGGCGAGCGCTTCGACCCGTTCCGCTTCGAGCACCGGATGGCCGCCTACCGGACCCTGATGGGCGCCATCAACGCCGGCGGGCGCTTCGGGGCCGACAACCGGCGCAACCCGCTGTGGGGCCTGATGTTCCAGCACCAGTGGCAGTTCCGCACCGGGCGCCTGGGCGCCGACACCCGCCGGGACGGCCGGATCGATCCCGACGCCCCCTGGGGCTACGGCAACTACGCCCTGTGCGCCGTCCCCTGGCTGGGGGCGGCGGCGGCCGGTGTCGTCCCCCACCTCGAGGTCGCCGCTCCCCCCGCCCGCTCCCGCTTCGACTACGCCTCCGGGTTCGACGCCGGCGTCGAGGACTGGAGGGCGTTCTTCGCCCTCGTCGAGGCGATCCCGCCGGGGAAGGATCACGAGTCCGTCCGCCTCGCCCTCTGGAAGGCGCACAAGACCTGCCTGGACGTGATCGCCCGCCGGATCGCCGGCATCGATCCCGCGCCCCACGCCCCGCTCGAGCTCACCTTCCTCCAGGGCTGGTGCCGCATGGTCGACTACCTGTGGGTGGCGGCCTGGCCGACCGACTTCGACTTCATGACCGAGCACGGCTCCGACGTGCTGCCCGAACGGCTGCTGGGATCGGAGGACGACTCCCGGGGCCTCGCCGACCTGCCGGCCAAGGTCCGGGGCAACGTCCGCAACGTCATCGGGCTGGCCCGGCTCCCCAGGTGGCGCTACGACCTGAACCTGGCGGCCTGGAAGCGGGTCATGCGCACCCGGGCGGCCCGCGACGAGGTCGTCCCCATGCTCGACGCCGTCTTCAACCCCAACCCCACCAACCGGGCCGCCCGCCGGCGGATGCTGGGCTACCTGCTCCGGCCCTGACCGGGACGCGTCTCAGCGGGTAGAACTGGCACCTACCGCGACGACCGATACCTCACGCCGACGTCAAGGAGCTGCCATGCAGGACCGTCCCCCCCTTCCCCCCTTCACCCGGGAGACCGCCGCCCAGAAGGTGCAGGCGGCCGAGGACGCCTGGAACACCCGCGAACCCGAGCGGGTGGCCGGGGCCTACAGCCCGGATTCCGTGTGGCGCAACCGGGACACCTTCGTCACCGGACGCGACGAGATCGTGAAGTTCCTCACCCAGAAATGGGAGCGCGAGCTCGACTACGCCCTACGCAAGAACCTCTGGGCCTTCGACGGCAACCGCATCGCCGTCCGCTTCCAGTACGAGAGCCACGACCGGGACGGCCAGTGGTGGCGCAGCTACGGCAACGAGCTGTGGGAGTTCGACGAGCACGGCTACATGATGCGGCGCGAGGCCAGCATCAACGACCTCGCCATCAACGAGTCCGAGCGCCGCATCTTCGGCTCCCGTCCCGAGCCGGAGCGGGGCGTGGAGTTCCCCCTGCAGTAGCCCGCCGACCCTCAACCTCGACCTCTACCGGAGGTTCAGCTCCAGTCGCCGGCCAGGCGCCGGGCGGCGGTGCGCCGCGCCGCGGTGGGGCAGGGCCAGTAGTGGTGGTCGGTGGCGCCCCAGAGGGTGGCGATGCAGTCCCCGCCGGCCTCCAGGGCCGCCTCCGGGGTCGACCTGCCGTAGGGGGCGTAGTCGGCGATCAGCTGGTCGAAGCGGTCGCGGGTGTACTGCCAGCCGTGGGCCAGCTCGTGGAGGACGACGTAGCTCAGCCGGGTGGGGTTGGCGAAGGCGCTGGGGCCGATCCACACGGTCTTGCGGGCCGAGTCGTAGATCCCCCAGTGGCAGCAGTCCCCCGGGTAGTAGCCCACCGTGAGGCGGACCCCGGCGCCCCGCCAGTCCCAGCCGCTGGCGTCGGCGATGGCCTCGATCCGGGCCTGGCGCTCGGCTTCGGGCACCGCCGCCGGCACCCGGAC
>JBOGFE010000396.1:0-15974 GCA_050741935.1 Acidimicrobiia bacterium
GTACGTGAGCGAGCAGGAGAAGGGCGCCCAGGTCAAGCTGGCGGTGTTCCACCACGACAGCCCCTTCGGCACCTCCCCCATCGAGGATGGGCAGAAGTACATCGAGGAGAACAAGCTGAAGATCGAGATGGTGGCCGTGAAGATGCCCACCGGCGCCCAGGACTACAACCCCCAGCTCCAGAACGAGGGCAAGGGAGCCAAGTACATCGTCGTCCAGAACGTCCCGTCGCCCAGCGCCAAGCTGGCCCAGAACATCCGGGCGGCCGGCAACGAGGCCACCATCATCTGCATGAACTGGTGCGGTGACGAGCTCTTCGTCAAGGGCGCCGGGGCCGCCTCTGAAGGCGTCGTCGCCGTCATGCCCTTCGCGCCCGCCACGGCCGGCGCCGAGGGGTTGGCGGACCTGATCACCTTCACCGGCGGCGAGGCCCAACTGGAGGCCAAGACCCTGCGCTACGTCCAGGGCTGGTTCACCATGGCCTGCATGTCCGAGGGGATCGGCAAGGCCCTCGAGGCCGCCGACGGGGGAGACATCACCGGCGTCGACGTGAAGGCGGCCCTGGAGACCATCAAGGACTTCGGGACCGGTGGTGTGTCCAAGCCCATCAACTTCAGCGAGACGAGCCACGCCGGCCTCGAGTCCACGCCGCTCTACGTGGTCAAGGGTGGCAAGTTCGAGAAGTTGGCGGACGAGATTGACATCTGAGCCGGCCGCCTCCGAGGCGACCGAACCCGGGGCCCGGTCTGAGCCGGGCCCCGGGGGCAACGTCCTCGAGATCAACAACATCGAGGTCATCTACGAGGACGTGATCCTCGTGCTGCGGGGTCTGTCGCTGGCGGTGGGCGAGGGTCAGATCGTGGCCCTGCTCGGGTCCAACGGGGCCGGCAAGTCGACCACGCTCAAGGCGGTGGCCGGGCTCCTGCCCACCGAGCACGGGGAGGTCACCCAGGGCAACGTCGTCTACCAGGGCCGCCCCATCCACAAGCTCAACTCCGCCGCCCTGGTCAAGCTCGGCATCTCGCTGGTGATGGAGGGACGCCGGGTGTTCGAGCATCTCACGGTGCACGAGAACCTGCTGTCCGGGGGCTACACCCGCCGCTCCGGCGTGTCCGAGGACATCGACCTCGTCTACGGCTTCTTCCCCCGGCTGAAGGAGCGGCGCTCCGGCCTGGCCGGCTACCTCTCCGGGGGCGAGCAGCAGATGCTGGCCATCGGCCGCTCGCTCATGTCCCGCCCGAAGCTCATGATGCTGGACGAACCCTCCCTCGGCCTGGCCCCCCTGCTGGTGGCCGAGATCTTCGAGCGCATCAAGGCCCTCAACGCCGAACTCGGCACCACCGTGCTGCTGGTGGAGCAGAACGCCCGGCGGGCGCTGGAGATCGCCGACCACGCCTACGTGATGGAGAACGGGCGGATCGTGCTCGAGGGGCCGGCGGCCGAGCTGGCGTCCAACCCTGACGTGCAGGAGTTCTACCTCGGCCTCTCCGAGACCGGCACCCGCAAGAGCTACCGCGAGGTGAAGCACTACAAGCGCCGGAAGCGCTGGCTGTGACCTCCCTCGAGGCGTACCGGGCCGGCTTCGACGCCCGGGTGGCGGAGGTGCTCGCCCCGGCGGCCGCCGCCGTACCGGCGCTCGCCGCCCGGCTCCGGGCCGAGGGGATGGAGCCGGGCGATCTCACCGACGTCGCCAGCCTCGATCGCCTGGCCGTCCTGAGCAAGGACGACCTCATCGACCTGCAGGCCAAGGAGCCGCCCTTCGGCGGCCTCCTCGCCCCCGGGACCAGGGTCCGGCGTGTCTTCCAGTCGCCGGGGCCCATCTATGAGCCCGAACCGCCGGGAGGCGACCACTGGCGGGTGGGGCAGGCCCTGGCGGCGGCCGGCTTCACCGAAGCCGACACCGTCCTCAACTGCTTCGGCTACCACCTCGCACCCGCCGGCGTGATGTTCGAGGAGGGCGCCATCGGGCTCGGCTGCCGGGTGATCCCCGCCGGCGTGGGCAACTTCGAGCTGGTGGTACGGGCCGCCCGCGATGTCCCGGCGACGGCCTACATCGGGCTTCCCAGCTACCTGAAGGCGCTGCTGGAACGGGCCGAGGAGGGCGGGACGCCCCTCCGGCTCGATCGGGCCCTGGTGTCGGCCGAGCCGCTTCCCCCGTCCCTGCGCACGTGGCTGGAGGAGCGCGTACCGGTCGTGCGCCAGATGTACGGGACGGCCGAGACGGGCAACCTCGGGTTCGAGTGCGAGGCCGTGGACGGCCTGCACGTCCCCGCCGATGCGCTGGTGGAGGTGTGCGCCCTCGACGACGGGCAGCCCCGTCTGGACGGGGGCGAGGGTCAGGTCGTCGTCACCGCCTTCTCCCCCCACTACCCGCTGGTCCGCTTGGGCACCGGCGATCTGTCCGCCTTCGCCGCCGGCGACTGCTCCTGCGGCCGGCCGACGCCGCGCCTGGTCGGGTGGCTGGGGCGGTCGGGCGAAGCGGTCAAGGTGCGGGGCATGTTCCTCCACCCCCGCCAGGTGGTCGAGGTGCTGAGCGAGGTCCCCTCGGTGGTCGCCTACCGGTTCCTCATCGACCGGGTCGAGCACAAGGACGTGCTCCGCTGCGAGATCGTGCCGGAAGCGGGCGCAGGGGAGGAGCTGGCGGGGACGGTGAAGGCCGCCGTGCGGTCGGGGCTGCGCTTCGACGTCGAGGTGGTCGTGGTGGACGCCATCGAGGACGGCAGCCCGCCCTTCACCGATCTCCGGACCTGGGAGTAGGGCCTGATTCCGGGCAATCCCGGCAATCGCAACCCATCGGGCGAGGAACTGGTGAACTCCCGGCGAAACCTTCGGACATCAGGCGGCCGGTGGCGGGCCGCCGAGTGTCAGAGGAGCTCAGGTGGGTCGTTCCCCCCGGCCGTACGCCTTTCTGGTCACTGACCGCAGTTGTAACCCTCCCGTTATGTCACGAGGCGTGAAATATGGGAGAATTTCTGGTGGTTCGCGTCATTTGGGGTTTGCACCGGCGTTGTCTGGTTTGGGGAGGACGCCATGAGCGACACCACGGTCAGACAAATCAATCTGACGGACATAGCGGTCATCAGCGAGGACGAGCTCCTCGACCGGGCCCGTGAGGGCGACAAGACCGCGTTCGGAGCGCTGTACCTGCGCCACCGTGACGCCGCCCGCAAGGTGGCGGGCATGTGCGCCACCTCCGCCGCCGACGCCGAAGACGCCGTGGCCGAGGGTTTCGCCCGGGTCTTCGCCGCCCTGCCCCGGATGGCCGGGCGGGAGATCAGCTTCCGGCCCTACCTGCTGACCGCCGTCCGCAACGCCGCCACCGACCGGCTGCGCCGCGAGCGCCGGGTCGACCTTCGGGACACCGTCCCCGAGGAGACGACGGGCGTCACCGCCGACGACGTGGCCCTTCTCGGGCTGGAGCGGAACCTGGTGGGCGAGGCCCTCCAGGCGCTTCCTTCCCGCTGGCGGACCGTGCTGTGGCTGACCGAGGTGGAGGGCCTGTCCCCGGCCGAGGTCTCCCGGCGCATCGGCATCAAGCCCAACGCCGTGGCCGCCCTCGCCTACCGGGCCCGCAAGGGTCTCCGGGAGGCCTACCTGCAGGCCCACCTCCGGGCCGAGGCCTCCGAGGAGTGCCGGGCCACGGTCAGCCGCCTCAGCCACTACGTGCGGGGCGAGCTCGCCGACCGGGAGCGCCTCACCCTCCAGGCCCACCTGGACGTCTGCCCGAAGTGCCGCTGCCGGCGTGACGAGCTGACCGATGTCAACGCCACCCTCCGCAACGCCTTCCTGCCCGTCCCGCTGATCCTGGCCAGCCTGCAGAAGGGCTGGATGCGCTTCTTCGACACCGGGTCACTGTGGTCGCACGCTCCCGAGGTCGCCCAGGTGGCCCAGGCGGCCCAGGTCGCCGAGGCCCCGCTGGCCCAGAAGACCCTGGCCGGGATCGGAATGGTGGTCCTCGCCCTGACCGGCGCGGCGGTGCCCCAGGTCATCGAGCACCGGGCGGCGCCCAAGGTCGAAGTGGCGGCGGCCAAGCCCGGGGCCGGCCCCGCCGTTCTCGGGGTGGTTCCCGGCCAGTACGACCCGGCCACGCTCAACGTGGTTTCGGTCGGCGCCGACCAGCCCGCCTCCTCGACGTCGCCGGTGGTGACCGCCGGCGCTCCGGCTCAGGCGAGCCCGGCTCCGGCCCAGAGCACGCCCCGCCGGCGCCTGTTCCCGCGCTTCGGCCGCACGCCGAGCGACGGGTCGGGGCGTGAGGGCGATACCCGCCAGCGGCTGCTGCGCCCGCCCGCCGAAGACGGTTCCCCCTCCGAGGGTGGGATCCTCCCGGGTACGCCCGTGGGCGATGTCGTCGCCTCGACGCTGGGGACGGTCGAAGATGTGGCCGCCGGGGTCGGAGTCGACCTGGCCGAGGCCGTGCCCGTGGGCATGTCGGTGACCACACCGGCGCCCGACTCCGGGGTGGTCGCCCCGCTCGGCGTCCAGGTCACCGTGGCCCTGCCCGACATCCCGCTGGTCGACGGTGTGCTGGACGGTGTGACCGGGCTCCTGGCTCCCGTCACCGAGCCGCTCGGCTTCAGGATCGACTGACCGCCGCGCCCCGCCGGGCCGGGGGCTAGGGCACCTGCTCCCGCTCCCGCTGGGGCACCTTCTCCTTCAGGCCCACCCAGAAGCGCGCCGCGGGCCCGTTCTTGCTTCCGGGCGCCAGCTTCTGTTCCCCGGCCCGGGTGGCGGCCACGGGCACGACGCCCGGGCGGGCGGGGACGTTGATGCTCACCTCGACGGTGCCGTGGCGGTCCTCCCACAGCACGACCTCCACCATGGCCGTGAACGCCACCAGGCGCCCGAAGACGAGGAGCCAGGCCAGTACGGCGAAGACCACGCCGAGGGAGCCGTAGAGGGCGGAGGAGGAGGTCACCGCCCGGGGCACCCACACCGCGCCGACCACCTTCAGGAGCTCGAAGCCGGCGGCGCCGACCACGGCCGCGGGCAGCAGGGGACGCCAGCCGACATTGCGGTTGGGAAGCACCTTGGCCGCCCACAGCCACAGCCCGACACCGCTGGCGAAGCCGGCCACCACGCCCACCGGGGCGAGGAACCACGGCAGCAGCTGGGAGACGGCCGAGAGGGTGAAGGAGGCGACGAAGCCGACGCCGGCGCCGGCCAGCCAGGCCAGACCCAGGAAGCGGTCCCGCAGGCCGCGGCCCGGCACCTGCCAGGCGGTGTCCCAGGTGTACTGCAGGGCGCCCACCACCCCGAGCCCGGTCCACAGCAGCCCGCCGAGCCCGACCAGGGAGGCCGCCTGCCGGCTGTCCTGGGCCTGTTCCATGGCCGTGCGCAGGGTGTCGGCGGCCTTGCCCGAGAGCCCCAGCTCGCCGATGACCTCCTGGGCCAGGTCCGTGGAGGAGGCGGCGGAGACGAAGCCCAGGACGGCGATGCCGACCACCAGCAGGGGGAGCAGGGAGAGGAAGGCGGCCAGGGTGACGGCCGAGGCCAGCTCCCCGCCGTGCAGCTCCCCGTAGCGCTCGTAGGCGGCTCGAGCCAGGCGGAAGAAGCGGCCCATCGCCCCTACCGGATCACGATTCGGGTGGCGAAGTACCTCCGCAGGACCCCGCGGACCACCGCCCGGACGGGCGGGAGGAGGAGGGCGATGGCCAGGCAGTCGGTGAGGAACCCCGGGGTGAGGAGGAGCACCCCGGCGAAGAGCACCAGGAACCCGTCGAGCAGGTCGGCACCCGGCATCCGGCCGGCGTCGAGCTGCGCCCGTATGCGGCGGAGCACCCCGAGCCCCTCCCGCTTGGCCAGCCAGGCGCCGACCACGGAAACCAGAATGAGCAGGCCGATGGTGTTGAACACGCCGATCTCGGAGCCGACGGCGATGAGGACGGCCAGTTCGGCGATGGGCACGACCAGGAACAACACGGCCAGTATCGCCACCATGGCGCAGATGCTACCTGGGGCCCCGGCCCCGGCACCTGGGCCGGGGGTCCCGCCTAGAGCTGCACGTTGCCCATACCGAGATCGGGCTCGGCCCCGGTGCGCAGGTTGATGGCCCGCTCGGAGGTGTCGAGCTCGAAGACGACCCGCTGGCCCTGGCGCAGCGTCCGGAAGATCGAGCCTTCGAGCGCGGCGCCGGAGAGCGCGTACTCCGCCCGGTCCGTGTCCCGCACGACGACACCTTCGCCGGTGGCAGGATCGTAGGTCTTGATGACTCCCTGCATCGGTGGCGAAGCTAACCGGAGGCGCTCCTGAGCGGCGAATTCGTGTTCCTGGACCGCCTGGCCGGCGCCCTGCCCCCGCCGCCCACCGGGCAGGTGTGGATCGGTGACGACGCCGCCGTGCTGGCCGACGGGGTCCTGTTCGCCACCGACACCCTCGTCGAGGGTGTGCACTTCGACCTGCGCTTCTCGACGCTCCCGGACGCCGGCTGGAAGGCCCTCGCCGTCAACTGCTCGGACATCGCCGCTATGGGTGGCGTGCCCCGGGCGGCGGTGGCGGCGGTGGTGGTGCCCGAGGGCCGGCCGGGTGTGGCCGACGGCCTGGCCGAGGGGATCATGGCCGCGGCCGGCGCCCTGGGCTGCCCCCTGGTGGGCGGCGACACCGTCGTGGGGCCGGTCCTGGTCCTCACGGTGACGGTGCTGGGGGACGCTCCCGCCACCGGGGCGGTGCTGCGCTCGGGAGCCCGCCCGGGTGACGCCGTCTACGTGACCGGGCCGCTGGGTGGGCCCCGGGCGGCGCTGGGCGCGCTGCGCCGGGGTGAGGAGCCGCCGGCGGCGTCCGTCGAGCGGTTGCACCGGCCGGTGCCGCGTCTGGGCGAGGGGCGGGCGGCCGCGGCGGCGGGGGCGAGCGCCATGATCGACCTGTCCGACGGCCTGTCGTCCGACCTGGGCCACATCTGCCGGCAATCGGGGGTGGGCGCCGTCCTCGAGGCAGCGGCCGTCCCTCGGGGTGCGGGGGCGTCGTTGGAGGACGCGCTGGCCGGTGGGGACGACTACGAGCTGTGCTTCACGGCGCCGGACGCCGGGTGGGTGGAGAAGGCGTTCGCCGCCGCCAGGTTGGCCGCGCCGGTGCGGATCGGGACCGTCACGCAGGAGGGGGGGATCGCCGTGAGGGAGGGCGACGGGCGGGTCCGGCCGGTGCCTCCGTCGGGCTGGGAGCACCCGGTCCCCTGAACGATCTCTGATTCGGGAACCGATTGCCTCGGTTTCCGAGGCAGATCCTGCCGGAATGGAGTTTGAAGGGGGGCTAGGCCTTCTGGACCTTGCCGGCCTTGAGGCAGGAGGTGCAGACCCGCATCCGGCGGGGGGTGCTGCCGACGAGGGCGCGGATGCGCTGGATGTTGGGGTTCCAGCGGCGCTTGGTCCGACGGTGCGAGTGGCTCACCCGCATGCCCACCCGGGGGCGCTTGCCGCACAGCTCGCAGACCGCAGACATGGTGACCTCGCTCGGGGAGACGGGAAACATCAGAGGATAGCAAGGCGGCCGGTAACCTCCGCCCTGTTGATGGCTCTTCGCCTGGCGGCTCATCGCGATGTGTCCGGGGACCCCAGCCCCAGCCACCAGTTCCTGCTGCGCAGGTCCTGACGTGGCCCGCACGTTGCGCCAGCTGAAGAACCACCGGGTGGGAGAGCTGCGCGGGGTGGGGAAGCTGGAGCCCAAGCTGGCCAAGATGGGGATCGAGACCGTGCTCGACCTCCTCGAGCACTATCCCCGCCGCTACCTCGACCGCACCAAGCGGGCCGACATCGCCTCCTTGAGGATCGGGGAGGAGGCCACCGTCGAGGCGGTGGTGCGCAAGGTCAGCTCCCGGATGACCCGGGGTGGCCGGGGCAAGCCGTTGGTGGAGGTCGTGGTGTCCGACGGCACCTCCTACCTGTACCTCACCTTCTTCAACCAGCCCTGGCGGGCCCAGCAGCTGGACACCGGGACCGAGGTGTCGTTCTTCGGCAAGCTGGACCGCTACAAGGGCCGCCTCCAGGTCACCAACCCCACCCTGGACGTGCTGGGCCAGGCCGGCGACGACCGGACGGGCGTGATCATGCCCGTCTACCCCCAGTCGGGGAAGGCCGACGTCTCCACCTGGCAGGTGCGCAAGCTGGTGACCGAGGCCCTGGATCGGAGCGGCGACTTCGCCGACCCCCTCGACTTCGAGCTGCGCCGGGAGCTCAGGCTGGTAGACCGCACCCGGGCCTACCTGGGCATCCACCGGCCCGAGACCGAGACCGACTGGGTCCGGGCCAAGCGACGCCTCGTCTTCGACGAGTTCCTGCGGATGCAGGTGGGCCTGGTGGCCCGCAAGCGGGCCTTCGAGACCCAGCAGTTGGGGATCGCCCACCATCCGGGGGGTCCCCTGGTCGAGTCGTTCCGGGCCGGGCTCCCGTTCGAGCTCACCGACGACCAGGCCCGGGCCATCGCCGAGATCGAGGCCGATCTGGCCGCCCCCCGGCCGATGCACCGCCTCCTCCAGGGCGACGTCGGCTCGGGCAAGACGGTGGTCGCCCTCACCGCCCTTCTGGGTGCCGTCGAAGGTGGCCACCAGGGCGCGGTGATGGCCCCCACCGAAGTGCTGGCCGAGCAGCACCACCTCTCCCTCACCCGCCTGCTCGACGGGCTCTCCGTCCCCGAACCGGGCACCCTTACCGGCGACCGGCCCGTCCGGGTCGAGCTCCTCACCAACCGGACCAACGCCGCCTCGCGCCGGAAGCTGGCCTCCGCCCTGGCCGGCGGCCAGGTCGACATCGTGGTCGGCACCCACGCCCTCATCTACGGCGAGGTGGAGATCCCCCGCCTGGGCGTAGCCGTCATCGACGAGCAGCACCGCTTCGGAGTGGAGCAGCGGGCGCTGCTCAAGGGCCAGGCCACCGAGGGCGAGCCCGAGCCCGACGTGCTGGTCATGACGGCCACCCCCATTCCCCGCACCGCGGCCATGCTCGTCTACGGCGACCTCGACAAGTCGGAGCTGCGCCAGATGCCGCCCGGACGGTTGCCCATCACCACCGAGGTGGTGGGCCCCTCGCCGTTGGAGCGGGAGGCCGCCTACGAGCGGCTCCGCCGCCAGGTGGCCGCCGGCCGGCAGGCCTACGTCATCTGCCCGCTGGTGGAGGGCTCGGAGCGGGTGGAGGCCAAGGCGGCCACCGAGGAGGCGCAGCGCCTGGAAGCCGAGGAGCTGGCCGGGCTGCGGCTCGGGCTCCTGCACGGCCAGATGCCGGCCCCCGACAAGGAGCAGACCATGGCCCGCTTCCGGGCCGGAGAGCTCGACGTGCTGGTGGCCACCACCGTCGTCGAGGTGGGCGTGGACGTCCCCAACGCCACCGTGATGATCATCGAGGACGCCGACCGCTTCGGGCTCTCCCAGCTCCACCAGCTCCGGGGCCGGATCGGCCGGGGGGGCGGCGACTCGTGGTGCTTCCTCTTCGCCGATCCCCAGACGCCCGAGGCCGAGGAGCGGATGAGGGCCATGACCGGCCGCCACGACGACGGCCGCCCCTACGACGGCTTCGACCTGGCCGAGAAGGACCTCGAGATCCGGGGGGCGGGCGAGGTGTTCGGCGAGCGCCAGGCCGGCTTCACCGACCTGAAGCTGGGGAGGATCCCCCGGGACGAGGCCGTCGTGCTCGAGGCCCGCCGGGTCGCCGAAGGGGTCCTCGACCGGGACCCCGCCCTCGAGGAGCACCCCCAGCTGGCCGAAGAGGTCGAGGACCTCCTGGGCGACGACGTCGAGTTCCTGTTCAAGAGCTGACCCGCCCGCCGGCGGTCAGCTCACCCGGCGGATCCGGTGGTTCATGGTGTCGGCGATCAGGACCCGGCCGGTGGCGGGATCCCAGGCCACGCCCCGGGGGTGGTCGAGGCGGGCGCTGGTGGCCGGCCCCCCATCGCCGCTGTCGCCCGAGGAGCTCGACCCGGCGAAGGTGAAGATCCTCCCGGCCGTGTCGACCCGGTACACCTTGCTGTGGGACTCGTCGGCCACGTAGACGTTGCCGGCCGGGTCGACGGCCACGTCCCGGGCCAGACCGAACCCGGAGGCGTAGGTGCTGATGGTCCCGGCCGGGTTGACGCGCCGGATCCGGTCGTTGATCTGGTCGACGATGAAGAGGCTGCCGTCGGGGCCGAAGGCGATGTTGCGGGGCTCGGCCAGGCGGGCGGCGGTGGCCGGGCCGCCGTCGCCGGAGAAGCCCGAGGAGCCCGTCCCGGCCACGGTGCGGATCAGGCCGGCGCCGTCCACCATCCGCACGCGGTGGTTGTTGTTGTCGGCGATGTAGAGGCGGCCGTCGGCCCCGATCTCCACGCCCTTGGGGTAGTTCAGCCGGGCCGAGGTGGCGGCGATGCCATCGCCGTTGTAACCCGAGCTGCCGTTCCCCGCCACCGTGGTGATGCGCCCGGTGGTGTCGACCTTCCGGATGCGCTGGTTGGGCGGGTCGGCGATGTAGACGTTGCCGGCGGCGTCCACGACGATGCCGTGGGGCTGGTTGAGCCGGGCCGAGGTGGCGGGACCGCCGTCGCCGGAGTACCCGGCCGTCCCCGTGCCGGCGATGGTGGTGATGCGCCCGGCCGTGTCCACCCGCCGGACCCGGTGGTTGTCGGTGTCGACGATGTAGACGCTGCCGGACCGGTCGACGGCCATGGTCCGGGGGGCGCTGAGCCGGGCGACGGTGGCCGGGCCGCCATCGCCCGAGAAGCCGCTCGTGCCCGTGCCGGCCAGGGCGCTGATGATCCCCGATGCCGGAGGCGGTGGCGGTGGCGGTGCGGTGCCGGTGCTCACCACCAGCTGGGGCCGGGTGGACCCCGCCTCCTTGCTGGCCAGGTCGGTGCCGTCGCTCGAGTCGCCCACGAGGTTGAAGCTGTAGGTCCCGTTGCCGGTGACGGCCGAGGTCACGTTCCACTCCACCCACGACCCGCTGCTCACCGCGCCGGCGTCGGCCACGACGCCACCGGAGCGCGCCGGCCGGTTGTTCCAGGTGATGGTGGACTCGACCCAGCCGGTGCCCGACCGGTACACCTCGGGCCCGTTGCCCGAGCTGTCTGTCACCCAGGCCCGCAACCGGGTCGACGTGACCGTGCCCTCCACGCCCGAGACGGTGAACCGGAGGAAGCTCTCGGTCTGGGGTGAGGTGTCGACCTCGAGGCGTGAGGAGCTGCCGTAGTTGGTGGCCGGGTTGGCGGACGCCACCCGGGCATCGGCCACGAGGGTGACGGTGGGGGCGGCGGCGGCGGGCAGGGGCCGGATCCAGCCGCCCAGGAGGCCGGCGCCGGCCAGGCCCAGGACCAGGCTCTTTCGCAGGATGTGGGGAGGGGGCATGTCGGAACGCGCCGGTTTCGGAGGAAATGTTGGGAACGTGCTTCGGCGTCCCGAGTTGGTCCTCCTCCTTCCCGGAGTTCCGGAGGCCCGGTTCCGGCAGAATGCCCGTTATGGGACGCCCCGGGAGGCCGCCGCGGGTCATCGCCGGGGAAGCGGGGGGACGCCGGCTGGCCGTGCCCCGGGGTGGCGGCGTGCGGCCCACCTCGGACCGGGTCAAGGAGTCGGTGTTCTCCGCCCTGGGGCCGCGCCTCGTCGGGTCCCGGGTGCTGGATCTGTACGCCGGCACCGGCGCCCTCGCCATCGAGGCCCTCTCCCGGGGCGCGGCGGGGGCGGTGCTGGTGGAGCGGGACCGGGAGGCCCTCGCCGCCATCGCCACCAACCTGGAGGCGACGGGCGTGGGCCCCGCCCGGGTGATCCGGGGCGACGTCGTCGCCGTCCTGGGGAGCCCGCCGGCGCCCGAAGGCCCCTTCGACCTCGTGCTGGCCGATCCTCCCTACGACCTCCCCGGCGAGGACGTCGCCACCGTGCTCACCCTCCTCGCCGGCGGCGGCTGGCTGGCTCCGGAATCGGTGGTGGTGATCGAGCGCCCACCGGGCGCCACCGTCCCGCCCGGCTGGGTATCAACGTGGGAACGCTGTTACGGAGATACACTCGTGTTGTTTCTGCAAACTGAGTGAAAGGGGCGCGCGCCGTGGCCACGGCACTCGTGCCGGGGTCTTTTGACCCCGTCACCTTTGGTCACCTCGATGTGATCGAGCGCGTGGCGCGCTTCTTCGACTCCGTCATCGTGGCGGTGATCCGAAACCCGCAGAAGTCGGCCTCCCTGTTCTCTCTCGAAGAGCGGGAGGCGATGCTGGCCGAGGTCACCGCCCACTTGGGCAACATCCGCATCGAGTACTTCGCCGGATTGCTGGTCGACTTCGCCCGGGACCACGGGGCCGACACGATCGTGAAGGGCCTGCGGGCCGTGACCGACTTCGACTACGAGCTCCAGATGGCCCAGATGAACCAGACGCTGTCCGGCATCGACACGTTCTTCCTCGCCACCAGTCCGCAGTATTCGTTCCTGTCGTCGAGCCTGGTCCGGGACGTGGCCCGCTTCGGAGGGGACGTATCCAGTCTCGTTCCCCCCCAGGTGGCTGCCCGGCTCGTCCAGCGGTTCAAGGAGGCTGACTGATGACCCCCACTGCGATCGCCGACGCCGAGTTCACGCTCCCGAGAGGAGGCGACATCCACGACACCCTCGAGGCATTGCGGGAGCTCATCGAGGAGGCCCGCTCGATGCCGTTGTCCAACTCGGCCATCGTCAACCGCGACGAGGCGCTGGAGCTGGTGGAGGAGATCGCCGAGCGGCTGCCCGACGAGCTGCGCCAGGCCCGCTGGCTGCTCAAGGAACGCGAGGAGTTCCTGGCCCGGGCCCGCCGGGAGGCCGAGGAGATCGTGGCCGCGGCCCGGGGCCGGGCCGAGGGGATGGTGTCGCGCACCGAGGTGGTGCGGGAAGCCCAGCGGGTGGCCCGGATCACCGTGGAGCAGGCCGAGTCGGCCGGCCGCCAGGTCCGCAACCAGGCCGAGGACTACGTCGACGCCAAGCTGGCCGGCTTCGAGGTGACGATGGAGCGGGCCCTGGCCGCCGTCCAGAAGGGCCGGAAGCGCCTGGCCGCCATCGACCCCGTCGAGGTCGTATCCGAGAGCCCGGGGCTGCCCACCGCCGCCGCGCTCTTCGACCAGGACGCCTGACCGGCGAGGCACCGGCCGAAGGCCGGAGCTGCCTCGCCGGAACAGAGATGAGCGCCGCCGTAGGCGGCACCCAGCCGTTACGGCCGAAGGCCGCTGATAACATCCCTGCGCCGGTCCCTCCGGCCCAGGTCACCGCGCTCTGGCGGACCTTTCGATGACCGGATTGCGCATGAACATCTCCGATCTGCTCCGACGGCCCGGGAGCACCAGACAGGTGCATCTCGAGGTTCCCCTCGAGGGCCTCGAGAACCTCTCGGCGCGCGTCGAGGACACCGAGCCGTTGGTGCTCGACCTGCGCCTCGAGGGCCTCACCGGGGCGATCGTGGCCAGCGGGCGGGTGCAGGGTCGGTGGGCGGCGCTGTGTAGCCGGTGCCTGGCGCCCCTCCACAGCGACTTCGACCTCCGGCTGCGGGAGGTGTTCGAGGAGGACCCGGTGGAGGAGGAGACCTACCCTCTCCACCACGAGGAGATCGACCTGGAGCAGCCCCTCCGCGACCTCGTCGTCCCCGAGCTGCCCATCGTTCCCTTGTGCCGGCCGGACTGCGCCGGCCTGTGTGCCACGTGCGGAGGCAACCGCAACGAAGGGGAGTGCGGCTGCGAGACGGTACCCGCCGATCCCCGCTGGGAAGCGCTGCGAGATCTCGAGCTGTAGACCGAAGGAGACCACAGACACATGGCCGTCCCCAAGCGCAAGACCTCCAAGGCGAAGAGCCGGAGCCGGCGCGCCTCCAACTGGAAGCTCAACCGGGCCGCCCACTCCCTGTGCCCGCACTGCCATCAGGGCAAGCTGCCCCACGTGGTCTGTCCGAACTGCGGGTGGTACGGCGGACGCCAGGCGGTCGAGGTCGGCTGAACGCGGCGGAGTTGACCCTCGAAGCGACCGCCGGGGTCGGCGCCGACCCCGAGGCGGCGCGGCGCGCCGTCAGCGCCGCCGCGGAGGCGCCGGTGGTGGCGGTCGACGCCATGGGCGGTGACCGGGCCCCCAACGAGATCGTGGCCGGGGCCCGCATGGCCGTGGCCGAGGGCATCGACGTGCTCCTGGTCGGCCAGGAGCCGGTGGTGGGCCCCCTGCTCGACGGGTCGGGCATCCCCCTGCTCCACGCCAACGAGATCGTGACCATGGACGACGACCCGGCCAAGAGCGTGCGCCGCAAGAAGGACTCGTCCCTGGTGCGCTGCGCCGAGGCGGTGCGGGACGGCCGGGCCGCGGCCATGGTCTCGGCCGGCAACACCGGGGCCACCATGGCCAGCGCCCTGTTGCGCATGGGCCGCATCCGGGGCATCGCCCGTCCGGCGGTGGTGACCCCCATCCCCGTGGTCGGATCGACGCCGACGCTCCTCATCGACGCCGGGGCGACGGTGGACTGCGCCCCGGAATGGCTCGTGCAGTTCGCCCGCATGGGCTCCGAGTACGCCCGCTTCCACCACGGGGTGGAGTCGGCCCGGGTGGGGCTGCTCTCCATCGGCGAGGAGATGGGCAAGGGCGACGAGCTGCGCAAGCGGGCCTACGACCTGCTCGAGCGCCTGCCCAACTTCGTCGGGAACGTGGAGGGGTGCGACCTCACGCAGGGCCGGGCCGACGTGGTGGTGACCGACGGCTTCACCGGCAACGTGGCCCTCAAGACCATCGAGGGCGGGGTCCGCCAGGTGCTCGGCCTGGTCGCCGCCGCCCTCGGGCTGGAGCGGACCGGAGATCAGACGCTGGGCGACGTGCTCGCCCCGGTCCTGGGCGAGGAGGTGGCGCAGTACGATCCTGATGCCTTCGGGGGCGCCATGCTCCTGGGCATCGACGGGGTCTGTGTCATCTCCCATGGCCACAGCTCCGCCCGCCACATCGTCCACGCCATCCGTCTCGCCGCCGAGTGCGCCCGGGCGGGTCTCGTGGCCCGCATGAAGGAGGCCATCTCCCATGGTGTCTGAGACCCCCGCCCGCCCGCTGAACGGGGACGAGGTGTTCCGGATCATCCGGGAGCGGCTGGCCGACATCCTCGAGATCGACGAGAGCCGCATCACCCTCGAGGCCAGCTTCGCCGACGACCTGGCGGCCGACTCGCTGGCCCTCATCGAGCTGGTGGAGGCCCTCGAAGCCGAGCTCGAGGACCGGGCCAGCGGTTTCCGTATCGAGGACGAGGATCTGGCCGAGCTGCGCACCGTACGCGACGCCGTCGACTACGTGGTCGAGCGCGTGGGCTGAGGTCGTTGGCCGACGTGGTGGTGGACGGAGGCGGCCTGGACCGCCTGGAGGCCGCCCTGGAGCGCCGCTTCGGGGACCGGGACATGCTGGCCCGGGCCCTCGCCCACCGGTCGTACTGCGCCGAGAACCCGTCCGTGGAGGCCAACGAGCGCCTGGAGTTCCTGGGCGACGCCGTGCTCGGCCTGGTGGTGACCGACTACATCTACCGGGCCTTCCCCCACCTCCCCGAGGGGGAGCTGGCCAAGGTCCGGGCCAGTGTGGTGAACGCCGGGGTCCTGGCCGAGCTGGCCACCGAGATCGGCCTCGGGGACCACGTCCTCCTGGGCAAGGGCGAGGGCCTCTCCGGGGGGCGGGAGAAGCCCTCGATCCTGGCCGACGCCATGGAGGCGGTGCTGGCCGCCACCTACCTCGACGGCGGATGGGACGCCGCCTACAAGCTGGTCATGAGCCTGCTGGGCGAGCGGATCGCCGCCGCCGCCGAAGGCCCCGGCGGGCAGGACTACAAGACCCGCCTCCAGGAACTGGCCGCCCGCCGCTTCGACCAGATGCCCCGCTACGAGGTTCGCGACGAGGGCCCCGACCACGCCAAGCGCTTCTACGCCAACGTGGTTCTGCAGGGCACGGCCCGGGGCCGGGGCGAGGGCCGGTCGAAGAAGCAGGCCGAGCAGGCCGCCGCCCGGATGGCCTGGGAATGGTTGCGCGACGCCGAGGCCGAAGCCGCCGCAGTGGCCGCGGCCGAAGCGGCCCAGGCC
>JBOGFE010000397.1:0-5931 GCA_050741935.1 Acidimicrobiia bacterium
GGCCAAGGGCCCCCAGCGGAGCCCCGGGCCGCGTCCCACCCCGGCGCGGACGCGCAGCCGGGCCCTCCTGGCGGTCGGCGCACTGAGCGTGGTGGCCCTCTCCGCGCTCGCCGCCTTCGCGGCCGCCCAATTCCGGGACGGGGACCCGGGGGCAACGGGGGAGGCGGCCATCGCCCACGTCCACGGCCTCGGGGTGAATCCCGCCGACAACGACCTGTACGTGGCCACCCATTACGGCGTCTTCCGCGTCGGAGCGGACCAGACGGCGCGGCGCGTGGGCGAAGGCGCCCAGGACACCATGGGCTTCACCGTGGCCGGCCCCGACCGCTTCCTGGCCAGCGGCCATCCCGACGTGGCCGGGTTCCGCAACGGTCAGCCGACCCGCCTGGGGCTGATCGAGAGCACCGACGCAGCCAGGACGTGGCGCTCCCGATCGCTCTCGGGCGACGTCGACTTCCACGCCCTGGGGTTCGCCCACGACCGTGTCTACGGCTGGGACTCGACCAGCGGGCAGTTCATGGTCTCCTCCGACGCCCGCACCTGGGAGACCCGTTCCCGGGAGGCGCTCTCGGCCTTCGCCGTGGATCCCGACGACGCCGAGCACATCGTGGCCGCCGGAGCCGAGGGGGCGATCGACTCGACCGACGGCGGGCGGACCTGGACGGCGCAGGGCGGGCCCGTTCTCCGCGTTGTCTCCTGGGACGGGAAGGCGGGCCTCTTCGGCGTCGCCGCCGACGGGGCCGTCTACCACTCCACCGACGGGGGCGACACGTGGGGTCGGTCGGGACGTCTCGACGGGCAAGCGCAGGCGCTGTTGGCCCGGCCGGACGCGCTCTACGCCGCCACGGCCGACGAGCAGGGCACAACCGGCATCTACCGGTCCACCGACCAGGGGCAGACCTGGAGGCTGTACTACCAGGAGAAGAGCAGCGCCGGGGGATCCCATTGAGCGCCGCCGTCGAGGTCGGACGCACCGGGACGGGCCCGGGTCCCGGCGAGAGCACGGAGGTGGAGCTCCCCGTTGCCGGCATGACGTGCGGGTCGTGCGCGGCCCGGATCCAGAAGACGCTGCGCCGCCAGCCGGGCGTGCACCAGGCGGACGTGAACTTCGCCACCGGACGGGCCAAGATCGCCTTCGACCCGGCCGAGGTCGGCATCGTGGACCTCGCCGCCGAACTCGCCAGGATCGGCTACCGGCTCACGCTCCCGCAGATGGCGTCGGGGAGGGGTCAGGAGCCGGAGATCGACGAGGCGGCCATGGGCCGCATGTGGTGGCGCCGCGTGCTCGTGGCCTGGCCGCTGGGACTCGCCGTGCTCTACCTGTCGATGTTCCACATGATGGAGCCGTGGGCCCGGTGGACCGCCCTGATCCTGGCCGTGCCGGTGCAGTTCTGGGCCGGTTGGCCGTTCCTCTCCCAGGCGGCGGTGCGGGCCCGGCGGCGCAGCGCCAACATGGACACCCTCATCGCCATGGGCACCCTGTCGGCGTTCACCTTCTCCGCCGCCCAGATCGTCTTCGGCGAACCCCACGCCGAGCACTACCTGGACACCAGCGCCCTCATCATCGCCTTCCTGCTGTTGGGCCGCCACTTCGAGGCCCGGGCCCGGGGCCGGTCCTCCGCCGCCATCAAGGCCCTCCTCGAACTCGGCGCCAAGGAGGCCCGCCTCGTCACCGGCGGGGAGGAGCGGATGGTTCCGGTCGAACAGGTGCGGGTCGGGGACCTCCTGCGGGTCCGGCCCGGCGAGAAGATCCCCGTGGACGGGGAGGTCACCGACGGGGCCTCGGCCGTCGACGAGTCGATGCTCACCGGCGAGTCGGTGCCCGTCGACAAGGCACCCGGCGACCGGGTGGCCGGGGCCACCATCAACGCCGCCGGCGCGCTCACCGTCCGGGCCACCGCGGTCGGCACGGATACGGCCCTGGCCCAGATCGTTCGCCTGGTCGAGGAGGCACAGGGCTCCAAGGCGCCCGTCCAGCGCCTCGCCGACCGAATCTCGGCCGTGTTCGTTCCCGTCGTCGCCCTCGTCGCGCTGGGCACGCTCTCCGGCTGGTGGGCCGCCGGCGAACCCAACGGCGGCCTCGTGGCCGCGGTGGCCGTCCTCATCATCGCCTGCCCCTGTGCCCTCGGGCTGGCCACGCCCACCGCCATCATGGTGGGGACGGGCCGGGGCGCGGCCATGGGGATCCTCATCAAGGGCGGCGAGGTCCTCGAACGCTCCAAGCGCATCGACACCGTCATCTTCGACAAGACAGGAACGATCACCAGGGGCCAGATGGCGCTCACCGACGTGATCCCCGCTCCCGGGGTCAACGCCGACGAGCTCCTCACCCGGGCGGCGGCCGCCGAGGACGGCTCCGAACACCCGGTGGGACGGGCCGTGGTCGACGGGACGCGCCAACGGGGCCTGACGGTCCCGGTCGCCTCCGGGTTCCGGGCCCTCGCCGGGCACGGCGTGGCCGCCGACGTCGACGGGACGGCCACCTCCGTCGGGCGCCGCAAGCTCATGGCCGAGTCGCACCTGCGGGTTCCCGAGGTGCTGGAAGCGGCCGCCACGCGCCTGGAACACGGAGGGAAGACGGCGATCTTCTGTGCCTGGGCCGGTGAGGTCCGAGGCGTGCTGGCGGTGGCCGACACCCTCAAGGACGACGCCGCCGACGCCGTGGCCGAACTGCGGCTGATGGGCATTCAGGTGGTGATGATCACCGGCGACAACCGGGCCACCGCCAGTGCCATCGCCACCGCCGTCGGGATCGACGAGGTCCTCGCCGAGGTGCTCCCCGAGGACAAGGTGGCCGAGGTACGCCGCCTCCAGGAGGAGGGCCGGGTCGTGGCCATGGTCGGCGACGGCGTCAACGACGCCCCCGCCCTCGTGGCCGCCGACCTGGGCATCGCCATCGGCACCGGCACGGACGTGGCCATCGAGAGCTCCGACATCACGCTCCTCTCCGCCGACCTCGACGGCGTCGCCACCGCCATCCGGCTGTCCCGGCGCACCTTCCGGACGATCCTCCAGAACCTCGGGTGGGCCTTCGGCTACAACGTCGCCGCCATCCCCCTCGCCGTCATCGGTCTGCTCAACCCGGTCATCGCCGGCGCGGCCATGGCCTTCTCGTCCGTGTCGGTGGTGACCAACAGCCTGCGCCTGGCCCGGTTCCGCAAGCGCCGCCCGGCCGCCGGCGAGGCCAAACCCGTTCACCGAGCGGTAGACACCTCGGCCAGAACCGAAACCAGCGCCCTCCTCGGCCGCGTCACCGCGACTCTCGGTTCCACATCCCTCGAGGAGACCGGAACGACGCGCCCCACGACGAGCGAGTTCGCCGTCGGACCGCACGAGAATTGCCACCCCGCTGCACCGCACCGCCGGCCGGACACGAACGACGACCACCATCAGATCGGCGAGTGGTCCGTGCCCACCCGACGAGCTGGTCACCTTCGAGGCGGTCGTCCGCTCCAACCGGTCAGGCACCCCGACCGGGATCGTCACCTTCCGGGACGGGGCGGCGACGATCGGCGTGGCCGCCGTCGGCGTCGACGGTGCGGCCCGGGCCAGCGCGACGCTTGGCGAGGGCACCCATACCGTCTCGGCCCTCTACGGTGGGGATGCGGCCTTCGGCCCCAGTCTGGCCACCATGACCCACGGGGCCGGACCGTCGAGGACCAGCCACCTCGCGGCGCCGCCCGGGCGGCAGGGCCCGGGCGGCAGTCCGCGGTGATCTAGATGTCGTAGTACAGGTAGAACTCCCACGGATGCGGCCGCAGCCGCACCTCGTCGAGCTCACGGGAGCGCTTGTAGTCGATCCAGGTCTCGACGACGTCGTGGGTGAACACCTCGCCCTGGAGGAGGAACTTGTGGTCCCCCTCGAGGGCGTCGAGGACGGCGTCGAGTGAGCCTGGGACCTGGGGGATGGCGGCCATCTCCTCGGGAGGCAGGTCGTAGAGGTCCTTGTCCAGGGGCGTGGGCGGCTCGATCCGGTTCTGGATCCCATCGAGGCCGGCCATGAGCATGGCGGAGAAGGCCAGGTACGGGTTGCAGGACGGGTCGGGGCAGCGGTACTCGAGACGCTTGGCCTTGGGGCTCTTGGAGTAGAGCGGGATCCGTACGCAGGCCGAGCGGTTCCGCTGCGAGTACACCAGGTTCACGGGAGCCTCATAACCGGGCACCAGCCGCTTGTACGAGTTCGTGGTGGGGGCGGCGAAGGCCAGGATGGCGGGGGTGTGCTGGAGCAGGCCGCCGATGTACCAGCGGGCCATGTCGGACAGGCCTGCGTAGCCCGTCTCGTCGAAGAACAGCGGGTCGCCGCCCTTCCACAACGACTGGTGGACGTGCATGCCCGAGCCGTTGTCCTGGAAGATCGGCTTGGGCATGAAGGTCACCGTGTGTCCCGCGTCCTTGGCCACGTTCTTGATGACGTACTTGTAGAGCATCAACTTGTCGGCCATGCGCAGGAGCGAGTCGAAACGCATGTCGATCTCGGCCTGCCCCGCGGTCCCCACCTCATGGTGCTGGATCTCGACCGCGACGCCGCATTTCTCCAACTGCAGGATCATCTCCGAGCGCAGGTCCTGAAAGTGATCCATGGGGGAGACGGGGAAGTACCCCTCCTTGTAGCGGGGCTTGTACCCCTTGTTGCCACCCGGCTCGTCCCGTCCGGAGTTCCACACACCCTCGATCGAATCGATGTAGTGGTAGGCCGAGAACTGGTTCTGGTCAAAGCGCACCGAGTCGAAGATGTAGAACTCCGCCTCAGGCCCGAAGTAGGCCGTGTCCGCCAGGCCCGTCCCGCGCAGGTAGTCCTCGGCCTTCTTGGCCACGAAGCGGGGGTCGCGGCTGTAGGACTCGCCGGTCACGGGGTCTCGCACGAAGCAGTTGATGTTCAGCGTCTTGTGCTGGCGGAAAGGGTCGATGACGCAGGTGTTGGGGTCGGGGATCAGGAGCATGTCCGATTCCTGGATCTCCTGGAAGCCCCGGATCGACGACCCGTCAAAGCCGTAGCCGTCTTCGAAACCGTCCTCGGTCAGCTCGTGGGCCGGTGCCGAGAAGTGCTGCATGAGACCGGGGAGGTCGCAGAAGCGAAAATCCACGACCTGGATCCCCTCGTCCTGGACCAGCTGGATGACATCACTCGGAGTGCGCTGCTCCACCCTTCCAACCTCCTCATCGAAACCCCAACAAGGCCGCGCAGCCTACGCGCCGGACGGCCGTGACGTCGCCGCCAGTGGACGGCAGCGTGTCGGCAGGCGATTTCCCGGTCGTTTCCCGTCGATGAACGCTGCGTTAAACGGGCCGGTGGAGGCGACCCGCAGCCCGATGGGGGCCGGCGGCGGTGGCAGACTTGGCCCATGGAACGCCAGCTGGAGTACGTGCTGCGCACCGTCGAGGAGCGGAACGTCCGCTTCGTGCGACTGTGGTTCACCGACGTGTCCGGGTTCCTCAAGTCCTTCGCCATCACCCCGGCGGAGCTCGAGGACGCCCTCGAGGCGGGGATGGAATTCGACGGCTCCTGCATCGAGGGGTTCACCCGCATCCAGGAGTCGGACATGCTGGCCCGCCCGGACCCGGGCACCTTCGAGCTCGTGCACCTGCCGGGTGAGGAGGCCCCCGTCGCCCGGATGTTCTGCGACATCACGCTGCCCTCGGGCGAGCCCTTCGACGGCGATCCCCGCTACGTGCTCAAGCGCACCCTGGAGCGGGCCCGGGAGAAGGGCTTCACCTTCTACGTGGCCCCGGAGATGGAGTACTTCTACTTCCGGTCCCCGGACACGACCGAGCCCCTCGACCACGCCAGCTACTTCGACCTGACGCCCTCCGACCTCGCCTCCGAGCTGCGCAAGCAGACGATCCTGGCGCTCGAGGGGATGGGCATCCCGGTGCAGTACTCGCACCACGAGATCGCCCCCTCCCAGCAGGAGATCGACCTGCGCTACACCG
>JBOGFE010000398.1:0-6611 GCA_050741935.1 Acidimicrobiia bacterium
CCTCGGCCGTCCGCTTGATGATCCGGGCCCGCGGGTCGTAGTTCTTGTAGACCCGGTGGCCGAAGCCCATCAGGCGCTCCTTGCCCTCCTTCACCTGCTCGATGTAGTCGGGGATGGCGTCCATCGAGCCGATCCGGCTGAGCATCCGGACGACCGCCTCGTTGGCGCCGCCGTGCAGCTGGCCGTAGAGGGCCGCGGTGGCCGCCGCCGTGCAGGAGTAAGGGTCGGCGTGGGCCGAGCCCACCACCCGCATGGCGGTGGTGGAGCAGTTCTGCTCGTGGTCGGCGTGGAGCATGAAGAGCACGTCGAGGGCCCGGGAGAGGATGGGGTGGGGCTCGTAGCGGGGCTCGGCGATCTTCCACATCATCGAAAGGAAGTTGGACGGGAAGTCGAGCGAGTTGTCGGGGAAGACGAAGGGCAGGCCGACCGAGAACCGGTGGGCGAAGGCGGCCAGGGTCGGCATCTTGGCGATGAGCCGGATCACCTGGCGCATCCGCACCCCGGGGTCGTCGATGTCCTTGGCCTCGGGGTAGAAGGTCGACAGCGCCGCCACCGTGGCCACCAGGATGCCCATGGGATGGGCGTCGTGGTGGAAACCGTCCATGAACCGCTTGCGGACGTTCTCGTGGACGTAGGTGTGGTAGGTGATGTCGTGGATCCACTTCTCGTACTCGGCCCGGGTGGGAAGCTCCCCGTGGACGAGCAGGTAGGCCACCTCCAGGTAGGTCGACTGCTCCGCCAGCTGCTGGATCGGGTAGCCGCGGTAGCGCAGGATCCCCTCTTCGCCGTCGACCAGGGTGATCGAGCTGCGACACGCCGCCGTCTGGAGGAAGGCGGGGTCGTACAGGAAGAGGTTGGGATCGAGCTTGCGCAGCTCGCGGATGTTGAGGCCGCCGTCCTGGATGGGGATCTCGACACTCTCGCCGCTGCGGTTGTCGACGATGGTGAAGCTCTCAGCCACGCTCACTCCTCCTCGACAGGGGGCAATCGGAGTTTCTCAGAGCCCGTCACGGCCGGGCGATTTCAGCCCGTGGGTCAGGCGCAGCCCTCGACGTCGCGCACGGCCTCGTCGTTGCCGGAACGGAACACGAGCACCTTGGAGCCGTCCGTCTCGACCAACGTCATCCCGATCCTGACCGGCCCGATGCCGTCGAGGCGCAGCGGCGAAGCCTCCGACAGCTCCGGCGCCGCCGCGGTCGCGGTGGACGGCGCCGGCGCGGTCGTCTCCGGAGCCGAGCTCGACGGGGTGGCCGCGGGCAGCTCCTCACCGCAGGCGACGGCCGCGGTCAGGAACAGAACAGCCAGGGCGGTGACGGCGATCCGGGTGGGACGCACCCGCCGTTCCTATCACTTTCGGGGCCGCCGATGTGCGGCTCCCGGCGCTCGGCCGGGGCTTAGGCCTGGCGCTCCCGCTCGAGGCGGAGCTGCTCCTCGGCCTGGGCCAGGAGGAACTCGTCGGCCCGCTTCACTTCCAGGCGGCGGTGCCGCCACAAGAGGAACTCGAAGCCCGCCTCGGTGGGACCTGGCGACAGGTCCGTCGGGCGGTGGTTGCGGGGCCGGGGCGACCTCGGACGATTCATGCCGCGTCTATCGGCTGTTCGAGTCGCGCAGTTGAGGGGGGATTTTCCAGTCCGCTGACAGACCGGATCGGCGGCGGTCACCGGGTTCTTGACACACCCCGTCCGCATGCTTCGGACATGACATCGCAGAGCCCCGTCCGGCCGGTGATCAGCACCTTTCAGGGCGTCACCAGCATCGTGTCCTTCACCACCGCCAACGCCGACGTCGCCCGGCTGCTCGACCAGGCCGACGACCCGCCCGTCTGCCTCGAGCGGATGCTCTCCATCGGGGCGGCGGCCATGCTCTCTGCCGGCCTCCAACTCGACACGGAGGTCGTCGAGCGCCGTTTCGACGCCCTCAACGCCGGCTTCGACACCGCCATCAAGGGGGCCTTCGCCTCCATCGAGGGGCTCCTCGACGACGAGGACGGGACCATCGCCTGCGCCCTGGAGGACGTGAAGCAGGAGATCGCCTCCGTCATCAACGCCACCTTCGACCCGGCCCGCACCACCAGCGTGATGGCCCGCCTCGACGAGGCGGTGGAGGGGGCCCAGAACCGGTTGGTGGCGGAGATCCAGCGCCAGCTCAGCCCCGACGTCGACGGCTCCATGCTCAACCGCACCGTGCGGGACATCACCACCTGCGTGCAGGCCTCCATCCAGGGGGTCCTCGTGCAGGTCCGTGACATCCAGGACAAGCTGGAGCACGCCCGGGGCAGCGCCGCCGAGGCGGAGAAGGGAACCCAGAAGGGTGTCGCCTTCGAGGACCGGCTCCAGCCCCTCATCGGCCGCCTGGCGTCGCTGCACGGTGACCTGTGCGAGCGCAACAGCACCGAACGGGGTGTCCGGGCCCGCAAGGCGGGCGACTTCACCATCACGCTCAACACCGCCGCCAACGGGGGTGTCCAGGCCTGTTTCGTCATCGAGGCCAAGGACTCGCCCAGCCTGTCCAAGCGGGCCGTGGTCAACGAGCTGCGGGCCGACATGGACAACCGGGACGCCCGCGCCGGCGTCCTCGTCTTCGCCCACCAGGACCAGACGCCGGACAAGCTGATCTTCCAGACGATGGGCGACATGGCCATCGTCGCCTGCGAGGACGGCGACAGCATGGCCCTCGAGCTCGCCTACCAGTGGGCCCGCTGGGTGACCTGCCGGGAGCTCGACCCGGCCGGCGCCGACTGGGCCCGGATCCAGAAGGCGATCGACCAGGCGAGCCGGGCCCTCGAGGTCCACAAGACGATCAAGGGCAACCACACGGCGGCCAAGAAGTCGATCGACGACGCCATCCGCTGGACCGATCACCTGGTGAGCGAGGTCCGGGCCGCCATCGACGTGCTCGGCGAGGCCGTCGACGATGTGACCGAGGCCCAGGCGGCCTGACGGCCGACCCGCGCCCGGCCCCCGCGGTGGTGGCTACCGACCCTCGGTTTCGTAGCCGCCGTCGGTGACGCCGTGGAAGCTGGGTTGGCCGCCGCTGCAGGCGCCCACCGTGCCGGCCTCGCCCAGCGTGACGTCGGAGAACCGCTGGGGCGAGCTGTCGACGTCGATGGTGGCGGCGAAGTCCTTCCCGGCGAAGTTCTGCCCTCCGCTGCCGAAGATCCGGCCGCTCACCTGGATCAGGCCGGAGGCGTCGCGGGACAGGCAGTGCACGTTGCCGGCCATGCCGTACTCGCCGTCCGGGCCCCGGTGCCCGAAGCGGAACTGGCCGTCGGCCTCCTCCGGCCCGCCCGGGGTGCTGGCCCACACGCCCAACCCGTAGTCGCCGCCGTCAGCGTGGCTCTTGCCCGCCCCCCGCACCGAGAGCTCGGAGGAACCGCCCGGTCCCGGGAAGAAGTCGCCCGGCCCGGCCGAGACCGGTGCCGACCACACCACCAGCGCCAGCAGTGCCCCGACGGCCACCGCACCCGCACCCCTCCGCTGCCTGGGCATGATTCCCTCCGTTGGCCGTCGGATCGTTGCCTCCGACGGTAGCCGCGAATATGCGTCAATGCGCATACTCGCGCGGCAGACGGGGAACGGGAGGGCGAGGAGGACCGATGGCGGGAGCGACGATCAGCCGCCGGGACGTGCTGCGGTGGCGGTTCCTCAACCAGGGGTTGCATCACCCGTCGGCCACGGCGAGCGACCCGGCCGGCGTGGCCCTCCTCGACTACGGAGTGCAGGACACGGGGACCGACGGAGCCGGCTGGGCCCTGGCCAACCGGGGTGTGGCGGGCGCCGGCGGGGATGACCTCGCCTTCGCCTGGACCCTCCGGGGTGCGCCCCACGCCTACCGGCGGTCGGACCTGGCGGCGGTGGCGGTGGCGACGGCGCCCTGGTCGGAAGCCGACGCCGCCAAGCGGATCTTCGACGCCTCCAAGCCGCTCAAGGCCGCGGGCATCGCTGTCCTCGACGCCCTGCGGGTCCTCGCCGGGTTCATGCGGGACCTCGCCGCGGAGCCCATCGTGAAGGGCGAGATTTCGAGCCGGCTGGCCGGGATGGTCGACGAGCCGTACCTGCGGTACTGCCGGCCCTGTGACGCCATCCACCTCTACGAGATGCCCTTCCGCCTGGCTGCGCTCCAGGCCGGCCTCGAGCTCGAGCCCGGGACCTCGCCACCCGTCCTGCGCCGGATCCCCAAGCTGCGCCCGCCGGCCTACGGGCATCTGGGTGGTGAGGCGGAGGCCAGCTTCGACGTGGTCCGCAACCACCTCCGCTTCTATGGCGCGGCCCGGGTGCGGGACGTCGCCGAGTTCGTCGACGCCCCACTCAAGGAGATCCAGGCCCACTGGCCCGACGACGCCGTCGAGGTCAGGGTGGACGACGTTCCGGCGGCGGGAAAGCGGGACGCCCGCTTCGCCCTGGCCGGCGACCTCGAGGCCATCGCCTCCGGCGGGCCGCCCGCCACCGGCCGCGTGGTGCGCCTCCTCGCTCCCCACGACGCCTACCTCCAGCTCCGGGACCGCGAGCTGCTGGTCGGCGACGAGGGGCGGCGCAAAGACCTGTGGCGGCCGCTCGGGCGTCCCGGCGCCATCGTGGCCGACGGCGAGATCCTGGGGACCTGGCGGCCCCGGGCCGCGGGCCGGCGGCTGACCGTCCGCCTGGAGGCGTGGGTGTCGATCGGGGCCCGCGACCGCGCCCTCGTCGAGGAGGAGGCCGAACGCCTCGCCGCCTACCGGGGCGTCACCCTCGCCGGCGTCGACCAGGCCTGACGCCGGGCCATCAGGGGCCGGTGCGGATCGGGGTCTCGGGGCCATGCGCGCGCTGACCACGCCGGAGCGGGATCAGCTCCTCCGCCTGCTGGACGGCCGGCGTCAGCCGTTGCTGGGCGCGGGACTGGGGCTCTGGCTCGGGTTGGCGGTGCTGCCCTGGCCGCTCCCCGGCGTCTCGCTCTGACTCGGACTCGTCGTCGTGTTCTGCTGAGGGGTCGTGGTGTTCTGCTGAGGGGTCGTCGTCCCGCTCTGCGGGGCCGTGGTCGTGCCCCCCTCGTTCGGGTTGGTCTCGCCGGTCGAATTCGCCTTGCCCACCGTCGTGGTGGTGGTCCCGTTGGGAAGCGTCGTCGTCGTCATCGTGGACCCGTCCGGGAACGTCCGGGTCGAGGTCATGGTGCCGCTGGCGGACGTCATCGTCGTCATGGTGGAGCCGTCAGGGAACGACGTCGTGGTGGTCGTGGAGCCGTCCGGCATCGTCGTGGACATGGTGGCGGCGCCGGCGGGGAGGTGGGCGGGAACGGCCGTGCCGTTAGCCGGCGTACTCTCCGGGGCCGGCGTGGCCGCCGGGGTTTCGGGTGTCGGGGTGGTCGCTTCCGGCGCCGCCGGCACCGTGGCCGTCGACTCCGTCCCCTGTGGCAACCCGTCCTTCGGGGCCCCGCCCGGGGCTGCGCCGGCGAAGGAGAAGCCGGCCAGGCCGATGGCCGCCGCTACGGCGGTGCCGACCATGAACTTCTGGAACCCGCCCATCTCAAATCCTTTCTGTGGCATGGCTTCACTCCGCGCCAGGTCTCGTCGAGGTCTGGCCCCGACCCGTGAACTGCTGCCCTCTGAGGACTCAGCCCTGAGCCCTGGTGGGTTACCGGTCGTCGGTCCGGTCTGTCCCGTTTGTGCCGTCGATCGAACCCGTACCCCCCTGGGACGATCTGGCAAACCGGTCGCGGTGCTGGTCAGACTCACCAGGTGTTGGCGATCCGAATGGCATGACCACACCGATCGCCATCACCTCATCGATCGGGTTTCTGGCTTAGCTGGCCACGGTGAAGAGGCGCCACTCGCCTTCGAGGCCCTTCAGAGCGTGGGCGCCCCGGTCGGTGAATTGGACCCCGGAACCGGCCACGAGGTCCCGCACGGTGTTCGACACGACGATCTCGGCGGGGCCGCCCACGGCGGCGACACGGGCGGCGATGTGGACGGCCAGACCTTCGACGTCGTCGGGGGTCACCTCGCATTCACCAGTGTGGAGCCCGGCTCGGATGTCAAGGCCCAGCTCCCGCATGCCGTCGCGGATGGCGCACGCGCAGGCGATGGCCCGGCTCGGGCCGGTGAACAGGGCCAGGAACCCGTCGCCGGTCCGTTTGATCTCCTGGCCGCCGAAGCGATCCAGTTCGCGGCGGACCACGGCGTCATGGTCGGCCAGCAGGTTCCGCCAGTAGTGGTCGCTGAGCTCGGCGGCGCGCGCCGTCGAGTCCACGATGTCGGTGAACACGATGGTGGCCAGCACCCGATCGAAGCTGCGGTGGTGGCGCATACCGGTGAGGAACTGCTCGATCTCATCGACGACCGGAACCCAGTCGCCCATGGTGAACGCATGGTCGACACCGGGCAGCTCCACCAGCCGGGCGCCGGGGATCTGCTCGGCCATGAAGCGGGCGGCCTCGACCCGGGCGACCCGCTCGTCGGTGCGGTGCACGATCAGGGTCGGGACCCGCACGGCCGGGAGGATGTCCCGGCAATCCAGCTCGACCAGCGCTTCATAGACCGCCCGGCCCATCGCGGGGCTGGCGCCGGTGCGCTGGAACCGGCCCCAGACCTGGCGGGCGGCCGGGTCAGCCGCCCGGCTGGGGGCGAACAGATCCAACAG
>JBOGFE010000399.1:0-3170 GCA_050741935.1 Acidimicrobiia bacterium
GGGTGCGGGACAGGGCATCGCCTGGTCCGGGGCGGCGGATCCGCTCGGCGGCCGGGCGGAGGCGGCGGGCCATCTCCTCCCGCACCGCCCCCTGGAGACCGGGGAAGCCGTCGTAGCCGAGCTTGCCCGCCAGGCGCACCACGGTGGCACCGCTGGTCCCCGCCCGGCGGGCCAGATCGGCCACCGTCCCGAAGGCCACCGCCTCCTGGTCGGAGAGGACGATGGCGGCCACCTTGCGCTCCGCGGGGGTCAAACCGGCCCGGTGGGAGTCGATTTGCCCGGAAACGCTCATGAAATAAACGTTACCATCGTCGTAGAATATGAAATGAACATGCCACTACCGGTGGCGGGAGGTGCGCTCCTTATGGGCAGTTTCGATTCGGTCAACCCGGCCCGACCGGCCGAGGTCATCGGCACCTACCCCGCCATGGGGGCGGCCGAGGTCGACGCCGCCGTCGGCGCCGCTTCGGCCGCCCAGGTCCGCTGGGCCCGGGTGCCCATCCCGGCCCGGGCCGAGGTGGTGGCCCGGGCGGGCGACGTCCTCCGGCGCCGGAAGGCGGAACTGGCCGAGCTGGTCTCCCGGGAGTGCGGCAAGATCCTCATCGAGGCCGGCGGCGACGTGCAGGAGGCCGTCGACATGGCCGCCTTCGTGGCCGGCCAGGGTCGGTCCGCCTGGGGTGAGACCGTCCCCTCCGAGCTGGGCTCCAAGCTGTGCTGGACCACCCGGGCGCCCGTCGGGGTGATCGGGATGATCACGCCCTGGAACTTCCCCGTGGCCATCCCGTCGTGGAAGTGCTTCCCCGCCCTCCTGGCCGGCAACGGGATCGTGCTCAAGCCCTCCGAGCACGCCCCCGCCTGCGCCGAGGCCTTCGTGGACGCCTGCCGGGAGGCGGGAGTGCCCGAGGGTCTGATCCAGTTGGTGCACGGGTTCGCCGAGCCGGCCGCCGCCCTGGCCGTCCACCCCGGGGTGGGGGCGATCAGCTTCACCGGTTCGGTGCCCACCGGCCGCAAGGTGGCGGCGGCGGCCATGGAGACCGGTCCCCGCCTGGTGTCCCTGGAGCTGGGAGGCAAGAACGCCATGGTGGTGCGGCCCGACGCCGACCTCGACCTCGTGGTCGACGGCGCCATCTTCGGGGCCTTCGGCACCTCCGGGCAGCGCTGCACCTCGACGTCGCGCCTGATCGTCCACCCCGAGGTGGCCGAGGAGCTCATGGCCCGCATGGCCAAGCGGGCCGCCGAGCTGCGCCTGGGCGACCCCTGCGACGGCTCCACCGACGTCGGGCCCGTCATCAACCGGGGCTCGGCCGAGCGGATCCACTCGATGGTGGAGCACGCCGTGACCGAGGGCGCCTCGGTGGCCTGCGGGGGGCGGGTGCGCCTCGACGTGGCCGGCTGTGACGGCGGCGCCTTCTACGAGCCGACGGTGCTGGCCGGCGTTGCCCCGTCGCACCGCATCGCCCGGGAGGAGGTCTTCGGCCCGGTGCTGTCGGTGCTGGAGGTCGCCGACCTGGACGAGGCCATCGCCGTGGTCAATTCCGTGGAGTACGGCCTGTCGTCGTGCATCTACACCCGGGACATCAACACCGCCCTCTACGCCGTGGACCGGATCGACGCCGGGATCGTCTACGTGAACGCCCCCACCATCGGGGCCGAGATCCCCCTCCCCTTCGGAGGCACCAAGCACACCGGCAACGGGTTCCGGGAGGCCGGCGCCCGGGGCATCGAGCAGTTCAGCCAGATCAAGACCGTCTACATCGACTACTCCGGCCGCCTGCAGCGGGCCCAGATCGACACCCCAGGCCCGGGGCTCGGGGTGCCCCCGAAGGAGACAGCCTGACATGACCGTCCATCCCCTTCCCCTGCCGGCCCGTGAGCCGTCGTCGGCCGAGTCTTCGGCTCTTCGCCTGGCGGCTCATCGCGGTGTGGTCGGGGACCCCAACCCCGACCACCAGCCGACTTCGTCGGCCGAATGGCTGGCGCGCGACGAGGCCGCCCTGGCCGGGGTGCTCCCCCGCTGCTCCGACGTGGTCGCCGTCCGGGGCGAGGGGTCCTGGCTCTGGGACGCCGACGGCCGGCGCTACCTGGACTTCGCCTCCGGCATCGCCGTCAACAACACCGGGCACTGCCATCCCAAGGTGGTGGAGGCGATCGCCACCCAGGCGGCCACGCTCATCCACACCTCGGTGGTCACCCACCACCCCCGCTCGGTGGAGCTGGCCGAGCGGCTGGGCGCGCTGTGCCCCTTCTTCGACACGCCCCAGGTGTTCTTCTGCAACTCGGGCGCCGAGGCGGTCGACGGGTCCCTGAAGCTGGCCCGGCGGGCCACCGGCCGGGGCGGGGTCGTCGCCTTCCGGTGGGCCTTCCACGGCCGCACCCTGGCGGCCACCAGCCTGACCACGGCCAAGGCCAAGTACCAGGAGGGTTACGCCCCCCTGCTGCCCGGCGTGCGCTACGCCCCGTACGGCTGGGGGCTCGAGGCCCTCGACGTCGTGCTGTCCGACGACGTCGGCGCCGTGATCGTGGAGCCGGTCCTGGGCGAGGGCGGCTACGTCGTACCTCCGCTGTCGTGGCTGGAGGGCCTGCGGGCCCGCTGCGACGGCGAGGGCCGGCTGCTCATCTTCGACGAGGTGCAGTGCGGCATGGGCCGCACCGGGAAGCCCTTCGCGGCCGAGACCTTCGGGGTCACCCCCGACGTCGTCCTCTTCGCCAAGGGTGTGGCCTCCGGCCTGCCCCTCGGCGGCATCATCGCCGGCCGCCGGCTCATGGAGCGCTGGCCCACCGGCGCCCACGGCTCGACCTTCGGCGGGAACCCCGTCGCCTGCGCCGCCGCCCTGGCCACGCTGGACGTGCTCGAGTCGGAGGGCTGCTACGAGCGGGCCCGCCGGCTGGGGGCTCTGGCCCTGAAGCGCCTGTCGGACGTCCCCGGGCCGATCGAGGTACGGGGCGTCGGCCTCATGATCGGCGTGGAGCTGGCCGACCGGGAGGACGCCGAGGCCGTCCAGGCCCGCTGCCTGGCCGAGGGCCTGATCGTCCTCGTCTGCGGCCCCGGCGAGAACGTCCTCCGCCTGATCCCGCCCCTCACCGTCACCGACGAAGAGATGGACCTCGCCCTCACCATCCTGTCCCACGCCCTCACTACCATCTAGCCGCTCACTCCCCCGGGCCCCTTC
>JBOGFE010000400.1:0-7864 GCA_050741935.1 Acidimicrobiia bacterium
GCACCGGGTCGTCGCGCAGGGCCTGAAGGGCGCGCCCGAACGGAGAGCGGCCGAGCGCGGCCACCGCGGCCAGCACCACCAGTCCGGCTACGAGCGCGGCGACATAGAACGACCGGTTGGTGGCCAGCTCCAGCGGCCCGAGAGAAGGACGTTCCACCCGGACGACGGAGGAGGAGAAGTCGGTGAGGCTCGAAGCGGCCGGGGCCAGCTTCCGGCTCAGGGTGCGGAAGACGAGCAGCTGGAACACCAGCGCCAGAGCGAAGGTGGCCACGGCCAGGTCCAGGCCCCGCAGCCGGAGCACCGGCACCCCGACCACGGCCAGGAAGGGAGCGGTGAGGAGCGCGGCGGCGACGATCGCCACCGCCACCGGCAGCCCCGCCCGGTCGGAGAGCATGAAGGTGCCGTAGGCGCCCAGGCCGTAGGGGACGATCTGGCCCAGGGAGACGTCGCCGGCCCAGCCGGTGAGGACGACGAAGCCCAGCGCCACGAGGGCGAAGATCACCGCCAGGGACCCGACCAGGGCGGCGAACTCGCCGGTGAGGGGTACGAGGGCGGTGGCGGCCAGAGCGGCCACGGGCAGCACCCGGCGGAGCGGCGGGAGCGACCTCGGTGGGCGGTTCGGCGCCGGCGAGGCCATCATGCCCGCCCGGGGACGGCGGCCCGGGGCCGGAGGAACACCACGGCCAGAACGGCCAGGAAGCCCAACGACTCGACCATGCCCGACGTGCGGGCGATGCCGGGCACGGAGGCGGCGGCGGCAGTGACCCCCCCCACGGCGGCGGCGGCGGCCACGGCCACGCCGAGGCGGTCGAAGCCGGCCAGGAGGGCGGCGGCCAGGGAGGTGACCAGCGCCAGGGTCATCTCGGTGGCATTGAGGACGGCCAGGCCACCGCTCAGGCCGACACCGGCCATCCCGGCCAGGATGCCGGAGGCGCCCCACACCGCCGCCGCCACCCGCTCGGGCCGGACCCCGAGGAGCCGGGCAGCGTCGTCGTCCTCGGCTACGGCCAGGCTGGCCAGGCCCAGCGGTCGCCTCTGGGACCAGGCGCCGAGGGCCAGCGCCGCGGCCACGGCGATGGCGGCGGTGATGATCTGCTGGGTGCCGATGCGGACGTCGCCCACCGCCACGGCCCCGTCCAGGAGCGGGGGCAGCACCTGGTCGGCCGGGCCCCAGATGACGAAGATCCCGGCCTGGATCACGAGCAGGAGGCCCAGGGTGGCCACCGCCTTGACCACCACCGGCGCTTTGCGCAGCGGCCGCAGGGCGACCTCCCCGGCCAGGGCCAGGGCCACGGCGGCGGCCACCGCCAGGGGCAGGGCGACGATCAGGGCGAGGTCGCCGGCGGCCCACAGGTCCCACAACACGAAGGCGGCGACCGAGGCGATCCCGCCCAGGGCCAGGTTGAGGACTCCCGTGGAGCGGAAGGTGAGAACGAGGGCGAGGGCCAGGAGGCCGTTGCCCGTCCCCACCACCGCACCCCGCAGGGCGGCCTCCATGGTGGTGGACAGGTCCATGGGATCAGGTCCTTAGAAGGCGCGCGGGCTGAGCCAGTCGGTCTCCTGCTTCCAGGCTCCGCCCTCCATGCGCATCAGGATCATGTCCCGGGGGTGCTCCCGTCCCGGGGTGAGGTCGAGTGGCTTGGCCGGGTTGGTGAACCCGCCGGTGTCATAGGCGGTGAGGCCCTGGGCCACCGCCAGCACCTTGGCCCGGTCGGGGGTGCCGGCGGAGCGGAGGACGTCGACCAGCAGCTTGGCGCTCACGTAGCCCAGCTCGGTGAAGTAGCCGTAGTCGACATCGGAGTAGTACCGGCCCACGGTGGCCCGCATCTCCTCGGTGGCACTGTTCTTCACCTGGGGCGGGAAGAGGCTGGTCGGAGCGAGGATCCCGTCACAGAACGAGCCGCAGCTCTTGGCCACGAGGTCGAGGTAGATGCCGTGCTGGCCGAGATAGCCGCCAGGGGAGGGCTTGTAGTTCTGCTGACGGGCCTGGAGGAGCAGCTTCACGGCCGAGCCCGGGTCGGTGACGATGAAGATGCCCTCCACGCCGGCCGTCCGCATCCGCAACAGGATGCTGGTGTAGTCGGTGGTGTTGAACTGGACGGGCTGAGCCTCGATCACCTCGCAGCCGAGCTTGGGGCAGATGACGTTGCGGGTGTCGTTGAGGTAGGAGACGGCCGGGGGCACGTCCAGGTACACCACGCCGATCTTGGTGGTCTTGGTCTTCTCCACCCAATACGGGACGAGGGTGCGGGCGTGGGGGGCGATGGAGGCGCCCAGCGTGACCGTGGTGGAGGAGGCGAACCCCTCGACGTTGACGCCGTCGAAGCCGATGAAGGGCACGCCCTTGCCTTCGAGAAAGCCGACGAGGTCGGGGCTGAAGGGGGTGAAGGAGGGACCCATGACGAAGATGCCGTCCTTCTCCACCAGCTTCTCGGCCGCCGCCCGGGTGCGGTTGGGGTCGCCGCCGTCGTCTTCGGCGATGAACTCGATGCGCCGCCCTCCGACCCCGCCGGCGTCGTTGACGGAGCGGAAGTAGGCCCGGGCCGCCTGCTCGGCGGGCCGGCCCAGGGCGGAGATGCCGCCCGAGAGGGGGAACACGCCGCCGATCTTGATGGCGTCGCCGGTCACCCCGGCGCTCGAACCACCCGGGAGCGATTCCCCGCCGGTTGCCGGGCCGCCGGATCCGCCCGCCGCCGAGGACGGTCCGCCTTGAGTACCGGAGCCGCCCGTACCCGGGGTGCCGGGCTTCCCCGGGATGCGCTGAACAACGTCGACGTCGCCGGACGCGGCGGCGCCGGAGGTGGCGGTGGTTTCGGGCGCGGCGGCGCCCACGGTGGTGGTCGATTCGCCACCGGTCGTCTCCTCGGCCGGAGCGCCCGCCTGGCCGACGGAATCGGCGGAACGATGACCGCAGGCCCCGGCCAGAAGCCCCACAACCAGCAGCATCACCCGTGCGTTACGGGACATGCTCCCCCCTTGCACTCTCGGCACCTGACACTCCTTGGTGGAGTGGTTGCCACATGCCGGCCTCCTCCATGTTCGCGTCGTCTCCCCAGCCTGGTCGAGGCGGGGTCCGACGCGGCTCTGTTAATCCCTGGTTCCTAGGACCCTAGATTGTCGCGTTTCTAGGTCAACGGATATTGGGATTTCAGATCGCTGTTTCTGGCGGTGGGCGTTGTGTACAAAGTGGACCTGGACTCGCACATGGGTGTTGCTGACGGCTACATCTCGTGAATACCATTCGCGAAAATTAAGCAAGAACGCACACTTTTGGGAAGACGGCCGGTCGCTCCGAGAAGGGGTGCTTCGCGTCATAGCGACCGGGATGCGGCGTTCTTCTGGCGAGGGAGCTTGACGTGGGAGAAAGGCATCCCGTGGCACCCCGTGGTGGAGAACCCCCGGCTGAACAACTCCAGCAGCTCTACGTCGACCAGCACCTGACGATCCGCCAGGTGGCGGCCCGGACGGGCCTGTCCCCCCGTCAGGTGTGGCGCCGCCTCGAGGAGGCGGGCATTCCCCGCCGGCCGTCGGGGCCCCAGCGCACCGAGGTGGACCGCAGGGTGCTGGAGGAGCTCTACGTGCGTCGCGGCCTGAGCATGGACGCGGTGGCCCGGGAGCTGCGGGTGAGCCGGGGGGTGGTGGAGCGCAACCTGCGCAGCCAGCACATCCGCCGGGCCCGGCGGCAACGGATCCCCCGCCAGGTCCTGGAGGACCTCTACGTCAAGCGGCGGATGAGCGCCGAAGCGGTGGCGGACCGGACGGGGACGACGAAGGCCATCGTGCTCGCCGACCTCCGCCACTGGGGCCTGGCCCGCCGCTCCGGCGGGGGAGCGAGGCCCCTGTCCCGGGAGGTCCTCGAGAAGGTCTACCGGGACGTCATCGATCTGCTCGGCGACGAGTAGCGGGAAATTCGCGGGCGCGGCCCGGGCCGGGCCCGGGAAAATGACGCATGCGCACCGTGGTGGAACGCGATCCGGGTGAACTGGTCAGCCGGGCCGGGGCCTGGCTGGCGACCGAGCCCGTCCTGCACAACGTGATCTGCTCCGTCCTGGCCCGGGCCACCGCCGACCCCGCCAGCTTCAACGAGGCGGCCTGGTTCGCGGTGGAGGACGGCGGGGGGCCCGTCGGGGTCGCCATCCACACGCCTCCGTTCCTGCTCGGGCTCACGCCCATGTCCGATGCTGCCGTGGGCGCCCTGGCCGACGTGGTGGCCGTGCACCGTCCCGGGCTACCCGGGGTCGCCGGCCCCGGGGACGTCGCCACCCGGTTCGCCCGGCTCTGGGCCGAGCGGACGGGCGCCGGCGTCGTCGAGGGCATGGAGCAGCTGATGTACCAGCTCGATTCCGTCGTGGCGCCCCCGCCGGCACCAGGTGGGCTCCGCCCCGCCGCCGGCCGGGACCGGGAGCTCCTCGAGGGATGGCTCGGGGACTTCGTGGCCGAGACGGGAGTCATCGGCCGGGAACCGTCGGTGCTGGTCGACAAGTGGCTGCACCACGGGGGCCTGCACCTGTGGGAGGACGGCGGTGGGGTGACGATGGCCGGCACCGTCCCGGCGGTGGCCGGGGTGGTCCGGGTCGGGCCGGTCTACACGCCGCCGGCGTGGCGCCGGCGGGGCTACGCCAGCGCCTGTGTCGCCGCCCTCAGCCAGCAGGCGCTCGACCGGGGCGCGTCGGCCTGCATGCTCTACACGGACAGCTCCAACCCCACCTCCAACGGCATCTACCAGCGGATCGGGTACCGCCGGGTGGCCCCGGCCCGGGAGTACCGGTTTAGCTACACGGGATGAACCTGGAGGCGGTGATCCTCGACGTCGACGGAACCCTGGTCGACAGCGAGCGCGACGGGCACCGGGTCGCGTTCAACGCCGCCCTCGCCGAGTTCGGGCTCCCGTGGCGCTGGGAGGTGGAGGAGTACGGGCGGCTCCTGGCCGTTACCGGCGGCCAGTCCCGGCTCCACGCCTACCTGGCCGAGCAGGGAGTCTCCGAAGAGGATCGGGCCGATCTCGTGCCCCGGCTCCACCGGCGCAAGACCGAGCTGTTCATCGACCTGGTGGTGGCGGGGGAGGTGCCGGCGCGGCCCGGTGTCGTCCGGTTCCTCGACGAGGTCGCGGGCGCCGGGTTGCGCCTGGCTGTGGCCACCACCGGGTCGCTGGAGTGGGTGGAGCCCCTCCTCGACCGCCACTTCGGCCCCGACCGCTTCGAGGTCGTCGTCGGTGGCGACGACGTCGAGAAGACGAAGCCGGATCCCGCCGTCTACCTCGTCGCCCTCGACCGTCTGGGCCTCGAGGCCGGCGCGGCGCTGGCCGTGGAGGACTCCGTGCCGGGGCTGGGTGCCGCCCGCAACGCCGGGGTGGCGTGCGTGGTGGTGACCAACGGCTACACGAGAGGCCAGGACTTCACCGGTGCCGCCCTGGTGCTCGACGGCTTCGAGGGGCTGGACGTGGCGACCCTCGGCTCCCTGTCGGGCGCGGGCGCCGGCGGCGGGTGAGCGGGGAGGCGGTGGCCGTCCACCTGCGCGACGCCACGCCCGACGACCTGCCCGCCGTGGCCGGGCTGATCCGGGCCCTGGCCGAGTACGAGCGCCTCGAGCACGAGGTGGGCTGGACCGAGGAGGAGCTCGGCCGGGCCCTGCTCGGGCCCGACCACGACCCCGAGGCGGAGCGGGTCGACCTCTACGCCGGCTGGCGCGTCAACCCGTCGAGCAGCTCGTGGACGAGCAGGCGGGCCTGCGCGTCGACGATCCGCTCGGCGGCCCGGCCGGCGACGGGCCCCTGGACGTCCGTGCGGCGGTCCGAGACCAGGGTGACGCCGAGCAGGGGGTCGGCCTGGAAGCTGAGCTCGGGAAACTCGTCGGCCAGGGCCTGGGCGCAGCGGCCCGCGGGCAGGAGGCAGGGGAAGACCACCCGCCAGCCGCCCTCGACCTTGATCTGGTAGATGCCCGACGGCAACCGGCGGTCGCCCGGGCCGACCAGAACCTCCACCGAGGGATCGATGCCGGACGGCAGTCCCCACACCGACACGCACTCACCGGCCGCCCGGCGCTGGTGGGCGCAGGCGATGCAGCGGCGGAAGAGACAGGGAGCCATGTGGCGCACGTCGACCGCCATCCCCCGGGGGATCCAGCTGACCTCGACCAGGGGCCGCATCGGCGACGAGACGCGGACCCCGAGGCTGGGGACGGCCAGGGCGAGGGTCGCCGCCATCCGCAAGGAGTCGAACGCCGCCTGACTCATCATCCCGGCCCTCCGATCACTCGACTTAAAGCGTCCTAACCCTAAAGATTAGGTAACCCTAAGACAAGCCGGCAAACCGGGTCAGCGGTTGAGGTGCTCGACCAGCTGTCGGGCCAGGGCTTCGTACCCCGTGGCGTTGGGATGGAAGGAGCCTTCCTGGCCCCAGCCGTTGACCCACGGCTCGGCGGTGCAGATCTCGTGGCCGGCGAGGGCGTCGCGGACATCGAGGACCTCGAGGCCGGCGGCCGTCGCCTCCTCCTCGATGAGGTCGTTGAGCTGATCGGTCCGGTCCCGGATCCACGCCTTCTCGTCGTTCTGGATGCCGGGCTCCCGGGCGCAGTGATCCTCGGTCTGGAAGATGTGGACGTAGGTGAGGACGACCATCCGGGCCTCGGTCGAGGCGGCCCGCAGCCGGGCGTAGGTCGTCTTCAGCTTCGGCCGCACCTCGTTCTCGATGAAGGCCTCTTCGTCGTCGTTCTCCTCCGTGCAGGGCACCGACCCGAGGGCGCAGCGGCGCACCATGGCGCCGAATCGGGCGTCGTTGCCGCCGATGGTGATGGTGACGAGGCGCACCCCGTCGCCCACCTCCTCCACCTGATGGGCCTGGCCGGTCTCGTCGGGCCGGTTGACGTCGTCGGTGGTGGCCCCCGAGCAGGCGATGAACCCGAAGGTCCAGTCCCGGGCCGGCGGCTGGCCGGCGGCCAGGCTCGGGTAGCCGAGGCTCGAGCGGTGGCAGTCCCCCGACTCGGGGTCGTAGGGCGGGGCGCCCGAGCCCGACGAGTACGAATCGCCGAGCGCCAGGTAGTACGGCTGCGACTCCGCCCGGGCCCCGGGAAAGGTGGGCAGGACGGTGGTGGCGAGGACGGCCAGGGCGACCTGGGCGGATCGGCGGGTCATGGCCGTGCACTGTGGCGGGGCCGGGCGAGGGGTGTCAACCGAGTTACGCGGTTCGGGGCGAGGCGTCGCCGACGGCCATCATTCGGTGCCATGTCGCTCGCGGATGTCAGGGCCGGAGCCGTCGCCGTGGTCCCCATGGTGATCGGGGTCATCCCCTTCGGGCTGGTGGCCGGGGCCACGCCGGTGGCGGCCGGGCTCGGCACCGGCGCCGCCCTGGGGTTCTCGGCCATCGTCTTCGCCGGCGCCTCGCAGCTGGCCGCCATCAACGTGCTGGCCGGCGGCGGGTCGGCCGTCGTGGCCATCCTGGCCGCCTGGACCATCAACCTGCGGATGCTCCTGTACTCGGCGTCGCTGGCGCCGTATCTGGCCAAAGAGCCGCGCTGGCGCCGCCTGGCCGCCGCCTACGTGCTCGTCGACCAGGTCTACGCCGCCTGCATCGCCCGCTGGCCGGAGGAGGACGAGGCCGGGGGCCGCATCCCCTTCATGGCCGGCGCCGGCGTCTTCCTGGGCCTCGTGTGGCTGTCCTCCACGCTGACGGGGGCGCTGGCGGGTTCGGCCGTCCCCGACCGGATCCCGCTCGACTTCGCCGTGCCCCTCGTGTTCCTGGTCCTGCTGGTGCCGGCCATCACCTCACGACCGGCCCTGGTGGCGGCGGCCGCCGGTGGGCTGGCGGCGGTGGCGGCCGCCGGAGGCGGAGCCGGCGGGCTGTCGGTGATGGCCGGCGCGGTGTGCGGC
>JBOGFE010000401.1:0-6606 GCA_050741935.1 Acidimicrobiia bacterium
GCCCGCAGCAGCGCCCCCGCCCGGGCCTCGACGGCGGCGAGGCGCAGCTCCTCGAGGCGCAGCGCCGCCCCCCGCAGCGCGGTCACGTCGGCCAGCTCCCCGAACGCCGGGCCCGACCACAGGCCGAGGGCCTCGTCGAGCAGCTTCACGGCCGCGGCCGGGTCGGGCGCCCGGTGCGCCTCGGCGGTCAGCAGCTCGAAGCGGCCGGCGTCGAGCTGATCGCTCCCCAGTACGAGGGCATAGCCGCCGGGGCTGCTGGTCACGGTGTCCCCGAGGACGGACCGCAGGCGGGACACGTAGGTGCGCAGGGTATGGGCGGCCGTCCGGGGTGGGGCGTCATCCCAGAGGGCGTCGACGAGCACGTCGGCACTCACCGTCTCGCCGGTCCGGGCGGCGAGGATGGCCAGGATCAGGCGCTGGCTGCGGCTGCCCAGCGGCGCGTATGTCCCGCCGCCCGAGGAGGCCAACCCCACCGTGCCCAGCACCCGCACCCGCACGGGCCCGATAGTACGAAGGGACACGGTGGCGCACCGGTCAAGACCGCGACAGTTGCGCGTCCAGAGCGAAGGCCCGCCGGAGCCAGCCGGTCATGCCGATCGATTCGAACCGGGACGGCCGCCGTGGCCGTCACTCCTCGATGGCGGCGTAGGTGCAGGTCCAGAAGTCGTGGATCACCGCCGGCATCGGGAACGAGGCGGCGAACATGTCGGTGGTGAGCACGACGCCGATCAGGCGCTCGCGGGGATCGTTGGCCCACGACGTTCCGAGGCCCCCGGCCCAGCCGTAGCTGCCGGCGGGGGTGGTGGGCCCGGTGGACCGGACCTGGACCCCGACGCCGAATCCCCACCCCTGGTCACCGTCGGTGGAGGGCCCGGACGCCCCCTGGCCGGCACCGATGTGGTCGGTGGTCATGGCCTCCACCGAGGCCCGCGACAGCAGCCGCGACCCGTCGGGTAGCCGTCCGCCCGCCAGCAGCATGCGGGCGAAGGCGTGCACATCGTCGACGGTCGACACCAGGCCACCGCCGCCCGAGGGGAAGGCCGGTGGCTTGGTCCACTGGCCGCCCGGCGGGTCGTAGACGAAACGCTCGCCGGTCTCGGGATTGGTGCCGTAGCACGTGCCGAGGCGTTCGACGTGGCCGGTGGCGAAGCCGGTGTCGACCATGCCCAGCGGATCGAGGACCCGCTCGCGCAGGAACACCTCGAGCGGCTGGCCGGCGGCCCGGGCGGTGAGCACGCCCAGGACATCCATCCCGACGTGGTACAGCCACCGCTGCCCCGGCTGGTAGAGGAGCGGCAGGGTCGACAGGCGCCGCATCCACTCGTCGGGCTCGGGGGGGACCTGCGGCGCGGGCGGGCCGTATCCCAGGCCCAGCTCACCCATGGCCTCGAGCAGCGGTTGGGGCCACGGCGCCTCGAAGTCCAGGCCCAGCCCGAGTCGGCAGGTGATCACGTCCCGCACCGTGATCGGTCGTTGTGCGGGAACGGTGTCGCCGTCCAGCGGCCCGCGCCCGTCGACGAGCACCCGCCGGTCGGCCAGCTCGGGCAGCAGGTCGTCGACCGCGTCGTCGAGCCGGAGCCGGCACTCCTCGAGGAGGATCAGCGCCCCCACGGCCACGATCGGCTTGGTCATCGAGGCGATGCGGAAGATGCTGTCGCGGCGTACCGGTTCCGGTTCGCCCCGGGTCAGGACGCCGGCCGAGCCGGCGTCGACGTCGACGTCGCGGGCCGCCAGCCACGCCACCCCGCCGGTGGTGTCGCGCTCGACATGCGACGCCATCACCTCGCCCAGCCGGTCGAGCCGGTCACGATCGAATGCGCTCATGCCAGTGCTGACGTTACGGCCGGTGTGAAATCATCGCCACGCGCGACAGCTTCGGCTACAGGGGGAGAAACCGATGCGAGTGGGCAGAGTCGTTCTCCTGGCGGTGTTCGGCAGCCTGGTCACCACGTCGAGCGCCGGCGTTCTGGCGCAGACGGCGCCGGCGCCGAACGTCGTGACGGAGTGGTCCCGGATCGTCCAGCCGGCGATCCACAGCGCCGCCGAACCGCGCTCCCCGGTCGGCGCCTTCATCGTGCACACCCTCGTGCACCTGGCCGTCTACGACGCGGTGATGGCGATCGAAGGGGGGTTCGAGCCGTTCCGGACCACCCTCGACGCGCCCGGCGGCGCCGACGTCCGGGCGGCGGTGGCCACCGCCGCCTACCGCAGTGCCCGAGGTCGGGTGGCGCCGTCCCAGCACGCCTACCTCGACGAGAAGTACACCGCCTACCTGGCGGCCATCCCCGAGGGCAAGGCCAAGCAGGACGGGGTGGCCGTGGGCGAGGCCACGGCGGCCGGGATGCTGGCCGCCCGCCAGAACGACAACTTCTCCAACAACGCCACCTACGCCTGCAGCGCGGATCCGCCGCCGGTGGGCGAGTTCGTGCCCGAGGGTGGATGTGGCACCCAGCCGAACGACGTGAAGACCGCCCAGGTCGTGCCCTACACGTTCACGAACCCGGCCCAGTTCCGGCCGGGGGGTCCCCCCGCGCTCACCTCGGAGCGGTGGGCCACCGACTTCGAGGAAACGAAGACCCTGGGCCGCAAGGACAGTGCCGTGCGGACTCCCGAGCAGACCGACGTCGTCTACTTCTGGTCCGAGCACACCTACGTGCAATGGCATCGCAACCTGAACGAGATCGCCATCAGCAGGAACCTCGGTGTGCGGGACACGGCCCGCTTCCTGGCCATGACGTTCACCTCGGTGTCCGACGCCGGCATCGCCGGGTTCGAGGCCAAGTACCACTACCGGGCCAGGCGCCCCCGCACCGCCGTCCCCGGAGCCGAGGGTGACGGCAACGCGGCCACCGCCCCGGATGCGACCTGGACGCCCCTGCTGAGTGTGAACCATCCCGAGTACCCCTCGGGCCACAGCTTCGTGACGGGTGCCATCACCGAGGCGATGAGGACCTTCTTCGGGACCGACCAGGTCGAGGTGTCACTCGACGCCAACAAGGCCACCATCCCGCAATTGGTGAACGAGCGCCGGACCTACACGAGCCTCTCCCAGATCGCTTCCGAGGTTGACGGTGCCCGGATCTGGGGCGGGCTGCACTACCGCCACTCCATGGACGACGGCAAGGTCCTGGGGGTGGCGGTGGCGCGACAGGCGCTCGCGACCCACTTCCGGGTGGTGGCGGCCACCCCCGATCCGGCGGCGACCCTGCCCCGGACCGGCCCGACCGCGGCACTTCCGTTGACGGGCGTCGGACTCAGCCTGATCGGGATGGGGGGCGCCCTCGTCGTCGCGACGATCCGACGTCGGTCTTCCCGGGAGCGCTGAACTCGCTACCGCGGCTGGATCAGACGCTCTCGCCCCTTTCGCGCGAAAACCGACGGTATGTCCTAGCGACGAAATCATCACAAAAGACCTGCTCGGGGCCGGGCGGCAGGATTGCCCTCTTCGGGGTCGAATGTGGTCAACACCCGCGGCCGGCGCGGCTCGACGTCAGGGGATGGATGATCGTGAACTCCCGGCTTGTCATTCCGTCGTGCCACGCTCGCCGGGCCGCCGCTTGCCTGGCCGTCATCCTGGCGCTGGTTGGTTCCCCCTCGCCGGCAGCCGTGGCCGACCCAACCTTCGAGGCGCTGGCAGTGGGCGAGACGACTCCGTCCGACGCCGTCGGGGTCGACTCCATCGACGACCCCGCCATCTGGGTCGACCCCGTCGACCCGACCCGGTCGGTGGTCATCGGCGCCGACCACGCCGACAGCAGCCTGTCGGTCTACGACCTCACCGGCGAGCGGCTCCAGCGCCTCCAGGCCAACCAGGCCAACAACGTCGACCTGCGCCAGGGGTTCTCTCTGGGCGGGACGACCGTCCCGGTGCTCGGCGTCGCCGGCGGACACCACATCAGCTTCTACACCCTTGATCCGGCGACCCGTCAGCTGGCTGACGTGACGGCCGGCGGCGCGGCCATCAAGGTGCTCGGCGCCCACGGCCTGTGCCTGTACCGGAGCCCCCTCACCTCCCGCTTCTACGCCTTCGTGACGTCCAACCAGACCGACCTGATCACCCAGTACGAGCTCAACGGAGACTCCGGCGCGGTGACCGCAAAGCTCGTGCGCACCATCGACATCCACCCCCGCGTCCAGGACGGCAATGACGCCCCGCTGGAGCCCTGCGCCGCCGATGACGCCGGCGGGAGCCTGTTCGTCGGCGAGCACGACTGGCACATCTGGCGCTACGGGGCCGAACCGACCGATCCGGCCGGGACCGGGGACCGGGTGATGGTGGACAGCACCCTGGCCGAAGGTGGTCACTTCGCCCCGGACGTCGAGGGCATGACCGTGGTGGAGACCCCGAGCGGCGAGCGGTTCCTGATGGCGTCGTCCCAGGGCGACGCCACCTTCAACGTCTACCGTGCCGCCGCTCCCTACGAGTTCGTCCGCAAGTTCAAGGTGGTCACCAGTGCCACCGCCGACGGGTGCGACCGCACCGACGGGATCGCCGCGGCCGCGGTCAACCTCGGCCCCGCCTTCCCCCAGGGGATCTTCGTCTGCCAGGACAACCACAACGTCGCCCCGGAACCGGGGGCGATGAACCTCAAGTTCGTCCGCCTGGAGACGGTGCTGCCGGCCGATTCGCTGACGGCGCCCGCCCCCGCCCCCGTACCCGAACCGGAGCCCCAGCCCGAACCCCAGCCCCAGCCCCAGCCCCAGCCGGATCCCGGGCCGCAGCCGCCGGCGGTGCCCGCCCCGGCGCCGTCGGGCTACTGGATGCTCGGAGTCCGGGGAGACGTCTTCGCCTTCGGGGACGCCCGGGTCCACGGCGCGACCGCCATCCACCCGCCGGCGTCGGCCGTCGACATCGCCCCCACTCCCAGCGGCCAGGGCTACTGGGTGGTCGATGACCGCGGCGTGGTCGGCGCCCATGGCGATGCCGTCCACCACGGCGCCCCGGTGGCCGGCCAGCTGGGCGCCGGCGAAACCGTCACCAGCCTCTCGCCCATTCCCAGCGGCCGGGGCTACCGCATCTTCACCACCCTGGGTCGGGCGTTCTCCTACGGAGACGACATCCACCTCGGGGACCTGGCCGGCATGCGCCTCAACGGCCCCGTGCTCGATTCCATCACCACGCCGTCGGGTGACGGCTACTACATGGTCGCCTCCGACGGCGGCGTCTTCACTTTCGGCGACGCCCGCTTCCTGGGATCGATGGGCGGGGTCCGGCTCAACCAGCCCGTGCAGTCCCTGGTTCCCGACACCGACGGCTCCGGCTACTGGCTCGTCGCCGCCGACGGCGGCGTGTTCGCCTTCGAGGCTCCGTTCCGAGGCTCCATGGGCGGCACCCCGCTCAACAAGCCCGTCACCGGCATGGTGCCCTTCGGCAACGGCTACCTCATGGTGGGCGAGGACGGAGGCATCTTCAACTTCTCCGATCGGCCCTTCCACGGCTCCCTCGGCGACCGCCCCCCGGCTGATCCGATCACCTCGACGGCCGCTCTCGGCTGAGCCGGTACACCAACCATACACGTAACGTGTAGACTTGGTGTATGAGCAGGGTGCGCACGAACATCGAGATCGAGGACTCCTACGTCCAGACGATCATGGACCGCTACGGCCTTCGGACCAAGACCGAGGCGGTCGAGCTCGCCCTTCGCCATCTCGCCGGCCAGCCCATGTCCCGCGAGGAGGCGCTGGCCATGCGGGGTGCACACGCCATCGAAGAAATTCCTGCTGAGGTGGCTCCTCCGGGAGCGGCGTGATCCTCGTCGATACCTCGGTGTGGGTGGAATACGACCGCGCCACCGGTAGCCCGGTGGACCATCGGCTCACCGAGCTCATCACCGATGACGGTCCGGTGGCGGTCACAGAGCCCGTCATCATGGAGGTTGTTGCCGGGGCCCGGACCGGGGAGCGGGAAGGGGATCTCCGCCGGCTCCTCCTCGGTTTCCGCCTTCTCGCCTTCGACCCCGCCGCCGACTTCGACGGCGCGGCGCGCATCTACCGCAAGTGCCGGCGCGCCGGCGTCACCCCCCGGGGCCTTGTGGACTGCATGATCGCTTCGGTGGCGAACCGACATGACGCCACCCTCCTGGCCCATGACGTGGACTTGGCCCGGGTCGCCCAGGTCGTGGGCGTCGGGCTGGACCAGGCGTCCACCCGTCCCAGCTAGCGCTGCTTGTGATGAGCCCGCCTGAGGGTTTCTCCGTCGAGCCGATCGGCCACGACCACAGCCGACCCGAGCAGGGGGGTCTTCAGCACGCGATCGACGGCACGCCGATCCTCGACATCAAGCCCGTTCTCGGCGCGCCGGATCAGCGGTAGCACTGAAGGAGGTCACAGCGTTGCCCATCAAGGATTTGGACGACTTCAAGGCGCTCGTTCTTCCGGATCATCGAGGAGGGGCTCGAGGGTCGCGCCGAGGGAGCGCACTTCTTCGAGCTGCTCGCCGACGACGTCGTCGTGGACTACGTGATCACGGTTCCGGGCTATCCGCGGCGCGTCGAGGGCCGCGACGCGGTCGCGGAGCTATACCGCTCCTACGGCCAGGCGCTGACGTTGGACAGCTGCCGCGACCTCGCCGTCCACCATGTCCGCGACACCGGGGTGGTCGTGCTC
>JBOGFE010000402.1:0-3702 GCA_050741935.1 Acidimicrobiia bacterium
CCGCCGGCTGCTTGCCCTCTTCCACCAGGGCCCGGTTGGTGTCGGCGTAGGTCCGGGAATCGACCTTCTCGCCGGGCAGGAGCTCGGAGTCGCCCGGCTCGGAGACGGCCACCCGCTTGAGCATCTGGCGGACGATCAGCTCCACATGCTTGTCGTGGATGGACACGCCCTGTTCCCGGTACACCCGCTGCACCTCGTCCACCAGGTACTGCTGGGTCTCCCGGATGCCCTTGATGTCGAGGAGCTCCTTGGGATCGAGCGGGGTCTTGTCGTCACCCACCAGGCGCTGCCCGGCGGAAACGTCCTGGCCGTCGCGAACGGCCAGCTGGATGCGGCGGGAGACGGGCGGGTAGGCGTCCTCGACACCGTCGTCGCCGACGATGGTGACCACCCGCTCGCCCCGGTCGTTCTCCTCCACCCGGACCACACCCGAGGTCCGGGCCAGGGTGGCCTTGCCCTTGGGGCTGCGGGCCTCGAACAGCTCCACCACCCGGGGCAGGCCGTGGGTGATGTCCTCGCCGGCCACACCACCGGTGTGGAACGTCCGCATGGTCAGCTGGGTGCCGGGCTCGCCGATGGACTGGGCGGCGATGATCCCCACCGCCTCGCCGAGGTCGACCAGGATGCCGGTGGCCATCATGCGGCCGTAGCACTTCTGGCACACCCCGACCACGGCATCGCAGGTCAGCACCGAGCGCACCCGGATCCGGGCGACGGCGGGGTCGGAGGCGATGGCACTCATCTCCGGCTCCCCGAGCTCGCCCTCGTTGCGGGCCAGCACCCGGCCGTCGGACAGGTTGACGTCCTCGGCCAGCACCCGACCCAGCAGCTTGACCTCGAGGAGGCGCTCCTCGACGGTGGTGTCGACGGGAATCCCGCGGGTCGAGCCGCAGTCCTCCTCCCGGATGATGAGCTCCTGGGCCACGTCGACCAGGCGCCGGGTGAGGTACCCGGAGTCGGCGGTGCGCAGGGCGGTGTCGGCCAGACCCTTGCGGGCCCCGTGGGTCGAGATGAAGTACTCGAGGACCGAGAGGCCCTCCCGGAAGTTGGACTTGATGGGCCGGGGGATGATCTCGCCCCGGGGGTTGGCCACCAGGCCCCGCATGCCGGCGATCTGACGGACCTGCATGATGTTCCCTCGGGCGCCGGAGCCCACCATCATGTCGATGGGGTTGAACTTCTCCTTGGCCAGGTTCCGCTGCATGGCCTCCCGCACCTTGTCGGTGGCCTCGGTCCAGATCTCGATCTCCTTCTGGCGGCGTTCCTCGTCGGTGATGACGCCCTTGCGGAACTGGGTCTCGACCTTCTCCGCTTCCTTCTCGAAGCCGTCGAGGATCGACGCCTTGTCAGGCGGGGTCTTCACGTCGTCGATGGAGATGGTGAGCCCGGCCCGGGTGGAGAAGTGGAAGCCGAGGTCCTTCAGGCCGTCGAGGCTCTCGGCCACCACCGCCTTGGGGTAGCGGCGGACCAGCTCGTCGACCACGACCGTCATGTCCCGCTTCTTCACCGCCCCCTCCACGAAGGGGAAGTCGGCCGGGAAGGCGTCGTTGAACAGCAGCCGCCCGAGCGTGGTCTCCACCATGACCCGGGGCTCGTCGCCGTTCCTGGCCTCGAGGCGCTTGAGCACCGGGGACTCGGGGTTGGCGTCGTCCCGGACCGGGAACCGGCCCTCGGGGAACTTCCCGCCCGGCATCCGCACCCGGATGTTGGCGTGCAGGCTGAGGTTGCCACCGCCCCCGTCGCCGTCGAACGACGACCGGTCGTAGGCCAGGGTGGCCTCGGCCAGTGAGGCGAACGCCCGCCCCTCCCCGACGGCGCCGGCCAGGGCTTCGGTCAGGTAGTAGGCGCCGATGACCATGTCCTGGGAGGGCACGGCGATGGGGCGCCCGTGAGCGGGCGAGAGGATGTTGTTGGCCGACAGCATCAGGATGCGGGCCTCGGCCTGGGCCTCCGCCGACAGCGGGAGGTGGACCGCCATCTGGTCTCCGTCGAAGTCGGCGTTGAAGGCTGCGCACACCAGCGGGTGGATCTGGATGGCCTTGCCCTCCACCAGCACGGGCTCGAAGGCCTGGATGCCGAGGCGGTGCAGGGTCGGCGCCCGGTTGAGCAGCACCGGGTGCTCCTTGATGACCTCCTCGAGCACATCCCACACCTGGGGCCGGGACCGCTCCACCATCCGCTTGGCCGACTTGATGTTCTGGGCGAACTCCAGGTCCACCAGGCGCTTCATGACGAAGGGCTTGAACAGCTCGAGCGCCATCTGCTTGGGCAGGCCGCACTGGTGCAGCTTGAGCTGGGGGCCGATGACGATGACCGACCGGCCCGAGTAGTCGACCCGCTTGCCCAGCAGGTTCTGGCGGAACCGGCCCTGCTTGCCCTTGAGCATGTCGGAGAGGCTCTTGAGCGGCCGGTTGCCGGGCCCGGTGACGGGCCGGCCGCGCCGGCCGTTGTCGAAGAGGGCGTCGACCGCCTCCTGGAGCATCCGCTTCTCGTTGTTGACGATGATCTCGGGCGCGCCCAGGTCCAGCAGCCGCTTGAGCCGGTTGTTCCGGTTGATGACCCGGCGGTAGAGGTCGTTGAGGTCGGAGGTGGCGAAGCGGCCACCGTCCAGCTGGACCATGGGCCGCAGGTCGGGCGGGATGACGGGCACGGCCCGCAGCACCATCCCGGTGGGCGAGTTGACCAGGCGGTCCTCGTCGTTGCGGCGGTTGAAGGCCGAGACGACCTTGAGGCGCTTGATCGCCTTGGCCTTCTTCTGGCCCTTGCCGGTGGCGATGGTCTCGCGGAGGAACTCCTCCTCCTCGCCCAGCCCGAGGCGGGAGATGAGCTCCTCGACGGCCTCGGCGCCCATCCCGCCGGCGAAGTACTCGGTGTAGTGCTCCTGGAGGTCGCGCCACACGCGCTCGTCCTCCACCAGCTGCTTGGGGGCGAGGGTGCGGAACGCATCGAAGACGGCCTTGTGGTGCTCGATCTCGAGGGCGACCCGGTCCCGGCGCTCGGTGATCTCCTTCTCCGCCGCCTTGCGCAGCTTGTTGAGCTCGGAGTCCTTGGCGCCGGCGGCTTCCAGCTCCTCGAGCTCCTTCTCCAGCTCCTTGAACCGGCCGTCGATCCACAGGTCGCGCTGGTGCTCGAGCTCCTCGACCTCGGAGCGGTGCTTGGCCTCGAGCGAGGCCAGGTCGCGGTGGCGGCGCTCGTCGTCCACCCAGGTGATGAGGTGGGCGGCGAAGTAGATGACCTTCTCCAGGTTCTTGGGGGCCAGGTCGAGCAGGTAGCCGAGGCGCGAGGGGACGCCCTTGAAGTACCAGATGTGGGTGACCGGGGCGGCCAGCTCGATGTGGCCCATCCGCTCGCGGCGGACCTTGGACCGGGTGACCTCGACGCCGCAGCGCTCACAGATGATGCCCTTGAAGCGGACCCGCTTGTACTTGCCGCAGTAGCACTCCCAGTCCCGGGTGGGGCCGAAGATCTTCTCGCAGAAGAGCCCGTCCTTCTCCGGCTTGAGCGTGCGGTAGTTGATCGTCTCGGGCTTCTTGACCTCGCCGTTGGACCAGGTCCGGATCTGCTCGGCAGTGGCCAGGCCGATCCGGAGCTGATCGAAGTTGTTGACGTCGAGCAAGGGTGCTTCGCCTCCTCTAAAAGGCCTCTCAGAAGCTCGGCTCGCGCCGCCGCTCGTCTTCCTCGTCGCTGCCCTTCTCGGGGCGG
>JBOGFE010000403.1:0-3089 GCA_050741935.1 Acidimicrobiia bacterium
GTTCATCTCCGGCGCGCTGGCCGCCGGCGGGCGGTAGAACTAGGGCATGCGAATCCTGCTGGTCGTGGGCGACGGACCCCCGCCGGGACGGCTGGCCGTCCGCTCCGACCGGGTGGTGCACACCGCCGGGGTCGGTGCCCTCGACGTCGGGCTGCTGGCCGACGTCCGGGCCCACATCCCCGAGGACGTGGCCGTCACCGGTCCCCCCGCCGAGGCGGTGGCGGTGGCCCGGGAGCTGCGCGGGCACGGCCTCCCCGTCACCCTCCACACCGACGGGTCGCCGGACGGCGACCTCAAGGGCATCCGGGTCGTGCCCCTCACCGACTCCGGCCCCCCCATGGAGGTCGCGCCCTCCCTGCTCGAGCTGGTGGGCAACACCCCCCTGGTCCGGCTCGACCGGGTGGGCCGGCGCCTCGACTGCCACCTCATCGCCAAGCTGGAGCTGCTCAACCCCGGCGGCAGCGTGAAGGACCGCCCGGCCATCGCCATGATCGAGGCGGCCGAGCGGGACGGGCGGCTCCTGCCCGGGGGCACCATCATCGAGCCGACGTCGGGCAACACCGGGGTGGGCCTGGCCATCGTGGCCGCCCGCCGGCGCTACCGCTGCGTGTTCGTCATGCCCGACAAGATGAGCGCCGAGAAGATCAAGCTGCTGCGGGCGTACGGCGCCGAGGTGGTGGTGTGCCCCACCGCGGTGCCGCCGGACCATCCCGAGTCGTACTACTCGGTGGCCAACCGCCTGGCCGAGGAGATCCCCGGCGGCTTCCAGCCCAACCAGTACCAGAACCCCGAGAACCCGGCCGCCCACGTCCGTTCCACCGGCCCCGAGATCTGGCGCCAGACGGCGGGGCGGATCACCCACCTGGTGGCCGGCATCGGCACCGGCGGGACCATCAGCGGGCTGGGCCGCTACCTCAAGTCCCAGAACCCCGACATCCAGATCATCGGGGCCGACCCCGAGGGGTCGGTGTACTCGGGGGGGACGGGCCGGCCCTACCTGGTGGAGGGCATCGGCGAGGACTTCTGGCCCACCACCTACGACCCGACGGTGGTCGACCGGGTGGTGATGGTCTCGGACCGCGACTCCTTCCTCACCGCCCGGCGGGTCACCCGGGAGGAGGGGATCCTGGTCGGCGGCTCCACCGGCACGGCGGTGTGGGCGGCGCTCGAGGTGGGCCGGGGCCTGCCCCCCGAGGCCGTGGTGGTGGTCATCATCCCCGACTCCGGCCGGGGCTACCTGTCCAAGGTCTACGACGACGAGTGGATGTCGGACTACGGGTTCGTCTCCGCCGCCGGCCAGACGGCGGGCGACGTGCTGGCCCGCAAGGTGGCCACCCTCCCCGCCCTGGTCCACGTCCACCCCGACGAGTCGGTGCGGGACGTGATCGCCATCCTGCGGGAGTTCGAGGTGTCCCAGCTGCCGGTCGTGAAGGCCGAGCCCCCCCTCAAGATCGCCGAGGTGGCGGGCAGCGTGGACGAGCGCGAGCTCATGGAGCGGGCCTTCGCCGACCCGTCGGTCCTGGACCGGCCGGTGGCCGAGGTGATGTCGCCCCCGCTGCCCACCGTCGGAAAGGGCGAGACGGTCGAGCACCTGGTCACCGAGCTGGAGGCGGCCAGCGCCGTGGTGGTGCTGGAAGGCGGTCAGCCCATCGGCGTCCTCACCCGGTCCGACCTCCTCTCCTTCCTCACCGGCCGCTCATGACCGGGACACCCCCCACCCCGGGGCCTTCGGGGACACCCCGCATCCCGGGGCCCGGCGAGAACGACCCGCTCGGCTTCGAGACCCGCTCCATCCACGCCGGCCAGGCGCCCGACCCCGGCACCGGGGCGGTGATGACGCCCGTCTACCTGACGTCGACCTACGCCCAGGCCGCGGTCGGCTGGCACCGGGGCTACGAGTACTCCCGGTCGGGGAACCCCACCCGCACCGCCCTGGAGGAGTGCCTGGCCTCCCTGGAGGAGGCCGACCACGGCTTCGCCTTCGCCTCGGGCATGGCCGCCGAGGACGCCCTCCTGCGGCTGCTCGCCCCCGGCGACCACGTGGTGCTGCCCACCGACGCCTACGGCGGCACCTGGCGGCTGGTGGCCCGCATCCACGCCCCGGCCGGCCTGGCCTTCGACACCGCCGACCTCACCGACGCCGCCGCCCTGGAGCGGGCGTGGCGGCCGGAGACGAAGCTGGTGTGGGTCGAGACGCCGTCCAACCCGCTGCTGGCGGTGGTGGACATCGCCGAGGTGGCCGACTTCGCCCACCAGCGCGGCGCCCGCTGCGTGGTCGACAACACCTTCACCACCCCCTACCTCCAGCAGCCGCTGACGCTCGGCGCCGACGTCGTCGTCCACTCCACCACCAAGTACCTGGGGGGCCACTCCGACGTCGTCGGCGGGTTCGTGGGCCTGAACGACCCGGAGATGGCCGAGCGCCTCCGCTTCCTGGAGAACGCCACCGGGGCGGTGCCCGGCCCCCTCGACTGCTTCCTCGTCCTGCGGGGCCTCAAGACCCTGGGCGTGCGGATGGACCGCCACTGCGCCAACGCCGCGGCCGTGGCCGAGGTGCTGGGCGCCCACCCCTCCGTCGAGCAGGTGCTGTGGCCCGGCCTGCCCGAGCATCCCGGCCACGACGTGGCCGAGCGCCAGATGCGGGACTTCGGCGGCATGGTGTCGTTCATGATCGAGGGGGGTGAGGAGGCGGCGCTGGATCTCATCACCCGCACGAGGATCTTCACCCTGGCCGAGTCCCTGGGCGGCGTGGAGTCGCTCATCGAGCACCCGGGCAAGATGACCCACGCCTCCGTGGCCGGCTCCACCAACGAGGTCCCCGGCAACCTGATCCGCCTCTCCGTCGGCATCGAGACCGCCGACGACCTGATCTACGACCTCCTCCAGGCCTTCGACGCCATCGCCTGACCCCCCCACCCCCCCATTTGAGAAGAAATCGCCTCGGAAACCGAGGCAAATCCTTCCCGAATGCGCTCGAGCTAGGCCGGGCAGGACGGGAGCGGCTCGCCGGGGACGGTGGCGGCGGTAGCGGCAACGGGGGACGGGCGGGAGCGGCGGAGCATCGCCCGGCCGGCCCAGATGGCGACCGA
>JBOGFE010000404.1:0-3549 GCA_050741935.1 Acidimicrobiia bacterium
GGCTTCGCCGGCCGTCCGCCGGGAAATCGTCCGGGGCCCGTTCCCCAGCTTCTTCAAGGGGATGGCCTTCGGCGGCGGCGAGGCCACCGTGGTCAAGTTCACGCTCCCGGCGGGCGCCGACGCGGCCGGCAAGCAGCTCGTCCTCAAGTCGACCATGGCCATGAACGCCGTCGAGGTGTGGCGCGACGGGAACTGGCAGCCCCTCGACGGGTTCTTCAACGGCGTCAACGGCGTCGTGGTCTTTGGGGACGGCAAGCGGGCCATCATCCAGGGCGGGTTCGGGAACGCTCCCGCCGACGCCGTCGCCCGGCGCCTCAAGGGCCTCGGCGCCGTCACCCTCCCCGCCGTCCCGTCCACCACCATGCCGGTCCAGGCGCCGGGCGGGAAACCGGCGTCGCCCGTGCCCACCACGGCCCCCGCGCCGGCGCCGCCACCGATGATCATCGACCGCTTCGACCCCGGCATGGTGGGGGTCGGCGGGACGAGCGAGATCATCCTCCCCGACGGCCTGGCCCAGGGTGGCGTCGTCTTCCTCCGCTTCACCCTCGACCCCAACATGGTCTCGCCCGACGGCATCCTCACCCTGGGAGAGGCGTCATGAGTACCGCCGAGCTGGCTCCCATCCCCGCCCCGGTGGCACCCCCCACCGAGCTGGCCATCCGTACCCGGGGCCTGACCCGGCGCTTCGGCGACCTCTTCGCCGTCGACGGCCTCGACCTCGAGGTGCCCCGGGGCTCGGTGTTCGGCCTCATCGGCCCCAACGGGGCGGGCAAGACCACCACCTTCTCCATCCTGGCCTCGCTGCTCGCCCCCACCGACGGGGAGGTCGAGGTCGGTGGGGTCGACCCGTCGGCCGATCCCCGGGGGGTGCGCCGCCAGCTGGGCTACATGCCCGACGTGATGGGGGTCTACGACGGCCTGCGGGTCAACGAGTACCTGGAGTTCTTCGCCGCCGCCTACAAGGTGCCGTCCGCCACCTGGCCGGCCATGATCGACGGACTGCTCGAGCTGGTCGACCTGTCGGTCAAGCGCAACGCCATGGTCGACTCGCTGTCCCGGGGCATGCAGCAGCGCCTCAGCCTGGCCCGGGCCCTGGTGCACGACCCCGACATCCTCATCCTCGACGAGCCCGCCTCGGGCCTCGACCCCCGGGCCCGCATCGACCTGCGGGGCCTGATCGGCGAGCTGGCGGCCATGGGCAAGACGGTCGTCATCAGCTCGCACATCCTGGCCGAGCTCGAGGAGATGTGCTCCCACGTCGCCATCCTGGAGGCGGGCAAGCTGCTCGCCCAGGGCGCCCCGGCCGACATCCACGCCCGCTTCGCCGGTGAGCGAACCGTGCTCGTCCGCCTGGCCGGCGGCGAGGTGCAACGCCACCGGGTGACCGACGAAGCCGACCAGGCGGCGCTGGTCCGCCGGCTGGTGGTCGAGAAGGGCCTCGACGTCGTCGAGGTCACCGGCGCCGAGGGCGGCCTCGAGGACCTCTTCCTCTCCGTCACCAAGGGGATCGTCCAATGAGAGCCCGGCTGGCTGGTCTGCGATCACTGCGGGGCCGTCCCCTCAACCCCGTGCTGGCCCGGGAGCTGAAGGAGCGGATGCGCCGCAAGCGCTCGGCCCTCGTCCTCACCATCTACCTGGTGCTGCTGACGGGCGCCCTGTGGGTCCTCTACCTGGGGGCGAGCGCCGGCTTCGGTGAGCCGGGGGCGCTGCGCCTGGCGTCGCTCGGGCGGGCCGCCTTCCACACGCTGCTGTTCACCATGCTGATCCTGGTCTGTTTCATCGTCCCGGCCCTGGCCGCCGGCGGGATCGCCGGGGAACGGGAACGGCGCACCCTGGCGCCGATGCAGGTGACGCTGCTGGGCCCGTGGTCGATCCTGGCCGGGAAGCTGGCGTCGTCGCTGGTCTTCGTCACCTTCCTGATCGTCGCCACCCTGCCGCTGTTCGGCGTGTCGTTCCTGCTGGGCGGCGTGGAGCCCGGCGAGGTGATCCGGGGGGTGGCCATGGTCCTGGTGGTGGCGGCCACTTTGGGGTCGCTGGCCCTGACGTGCTCCACCCTGTTGCGCCGGGTGCAGGGCGCCACCGTCGTCTCCTACGCCCTGGTGGCCGTGCTCGGCGTCGGCACCTTCGTCGGCTTCGGGGCCCAGATGCTCATCCAGCGGGGCCAGGTCGAGGGCAAGGCGCAGCTGCTGCTCGTCCTCAACCCGCTCATGGCCACGGCCGACGTGCTCGGCCGCTCCCCCAACGACAACGAGCTGCTGCCCTCGCCCTTCACGCCCCTCCAGGAGCTGATCGAGCTGCGGGAGCGCCAGCCCCGGCAGGACGAGGAACAGTTCGGCTTCTCCGAAGGTCGGGAATTCGGCGGCGGCTTCACCGTCGCCACCGCCGTGGCCGTCGACGGCGGCCCGGACATGGTGGTGACCGAACCGGCCGTCCCCGCGCCGGTCCCGGCCCCCGCGCTGGTTCCTCCCGACGGCGGCGGCTTTGTCGATGCGCCGGCGCCCATCGGCCCGGACGGCCAGCTACTCGGCGCCGAGGCGGAGTGGGAGGCGCCCCTCATCAACCGCATCCCGGTGTGGGCGTGGGCCCTGGCCGGCTACCTGCTGATCTCGCTGGGCGGCCTGTCGCTCGCCGCCCGCCGCCTGTCCACGCCGGCCTCGGAGGAGCGGTGAAGCTGGGCCTCCCCCGGCCCTGGCGGCGTTCCTCCGCACCACCTGCCGTTGCGCAGCCACGCTACGAACGGGCGCCGGGCCGGGCCCGGCCCTGGCGGCGCTCCTCCGCAACACCTGTCGTTGCGCAGCAACGCCACCAACCTGTCTTTGCGCCGGTAGGCCGGCGGCGGGCCCTCCCCTTCCGGCGTTCGTCCGGAACACCTGTCGTTGGCCAGGAACGCCACCGGGAGCGGGTGCCGCTGACGACGGCCGTGCCCGGGCTGCAGTCGCTCCTGGCCGCGGTGCGCCGCCGGCTGCGGCTGGCGTGGACGGTCGCCACCGGACAGCTGTTCGCTCCGCTCCTGGCCGGCGCCGTGCTGGTGTTGGTGCTGCTCGGCCGGTTCCGGCCCTGGGCGTGGCCCGAACCCGCTGCCGCCGCCTTCTTCGCCCTGGCCCTGCTGGCGCTGGTCGCTACCGGGATCGGACTGCGGGTGAGCCCGGCGGTGGCCGCCCGGGCCGCCGACCGGGGTCTGGAGACCGGCGACGCCTTCGCCACCGCCCTCGAGCTCGAAGCCGGCCGCCTGCCCGACGGGCCCCTCACCGAACGGGTCCGGACCCGGGCGACGGCGCTGGCCGCCGGCCGGAAGGCGGCCGACGCCGTGCGGCTCCACCTCCAGCCCCGGCGCCTGGCGCTGAGCGGGGGCGTGGTCGTCCTCGCCGTGGGCCTGGCCGTGCTGCCCAACGCCCAGGACGACGTCCGCAAGCGCCGGGCCGCCGAGCAGGCCCTGGCCGAGAAGGAGGCCGAAGCCCTCCGCAAGGCGGCCAAGGCCCTGGCCGGGCAAGGGACCAAGGAAGCCGAGGTGGCCCGCCAGCTCGAGGCCCTGGCCCGGGAGCTCGAACG
>JBOGFE010000405.1:0-3362 GCA_050741935.1 Acidimicrobiia bacterium
TACGCCGCCGAGCGCTACGGCGCCGACCACGTGGCCCAGATCATCACCTTCTCCACCATCAAGGCCCGGGCGGCGGTGCGCGACGCGGCAAGGGTGCTGGGCTACCAGTACGGCAAGGGCGACCAGATCGCCAAGCTCATGCCGCCGCTGGTCATGGGGCGGGACACGCCGCTGCACGCCTGCTTCGAGCGCCAGGACAAGTTCGAGGACGGCTGGAAGGCGGCCGGCGAGCTGCGGGCCCTGTACGAGACCGACCCCGAGACCAAGCGGATCGTCGACGTCGCCCTCGGCCTCGAGGGGCTGCGCCGCCAGGACTCGATCCACGCCGCCGCCGTGGTCATCACCCGCGAGCCCCTCATCGAGTACCTGCCCATCCAGCGCAAGCCGGTGAACGGCGGCGCAGTCGAGGACGCCCCCATCGTCACCCAGTACGAGATGCACGGCGTCGAGGACCTGGGCCTGCTCAAGATGGACTTCCTCGGGCTGCGAAACCTGTCGGTCATCGACCGCACCCTGGAGCTGATCGAGGCGTCCTGCGGCACCCGCCCCGACATCGACGACGTCCCGCTCGACGACGAGGCCACCTTCGCCATGCTGTGCAAGGGGAACTCGGTCGGGGTCTTCCAGCTCGAGGGCGGGCCCATGCGGGCCCTCATGCGCTCGCTCGCCCCCAACACCTTCGAGGACGTGTGCGCCCTGGTGGCCCTGTACCGGCCCGGGCCGATGGGCGCCAACATGCACACCGACTACGCCGACCGCAAGTGTGGCCGCAAGCCCGTCACCTACTACCACGACGACCTGGAGGACATCCTCGCCCCCACCTACGGGCTGATGATCTACCAGGAGCAGCTGATGCTGGTGGCCCAGCGGCTGGCCGGCTACACGCTGGAGGAGGCCGACAACCTCCGCAAGGCCACGGGCAAGAAGAAGCGCGACCTCATCGCCAAGGAGCGCTCCAAGTTCGTGGCCGGCTGCGAGGCCAACGGCTACGGCCGGGCCTTCGGCGAGAAGATGTTCGGGATCATCGAGCCCTTCGCCGACTACTCCTTCAACAAGTCGCACTCCGTGGGCTACGGCTTCGTCGCCTACCAGACCGCCTACCTCAAGGCCCACCACCCCGTCGAGTATCTGGCCGCCCTGCTCACATCGGTCAAGGACGACAAGGACAAGACGGCCGTGTACCTGGCCGAGTGCCGGGCGTTGGGCATCAACGTGCTGGTGCCCGACGTGAACGTGGCCGAGAGCGACTTCGTGGGCAGGGCCGGGGCCGACGGCACCGCCTCGATCCCCTTCGGGCTGTCGGCCGTCCGCAACGTGGGCGAGGGGATCGTGGCCCACATCGTGGAGGAGCGGACGACCAACGGCCCCTACCGGGACTTCGTCGACTTCTGCTCCCGGGTGCAACCTTCGGTGCTCAACAAGCGGGCCCTGGAGTCGCTCATCAAGGCGGGGGCCTTCGACTCGGTCGGCCACCCCCGCAAGGGCCTGCTCATGGTCTTCGAGCGCATCGCCGACGGGGCCCTGGCCCGCCGCCGGGAGGCCGACGCCGGCGTCATGAGCCTCTTCGGCGACGCCCCGGGGGGCGGCCCCTCGGAGATCGACCGGGTCGACATCCCCGACATCGAGTTCGACAAGGCCCAGCTCCTGGCCGACGAGAAGGACATGCTCGGCCTCTACGTGTCGGACCACCCCCTGATGGGCCTGGAGGCGGCGCTGGCCCGCCACGTCGAGCACTCCGTGGCCGAGTGCCGGGAGTTGCCCGAGGGGTCGGTGGCGGTGGTGGGCGGGGTGGTCACCGCTCTGTCCCGGCGCTACACCCGGCGGGGCGACCTGATGGCCACCTTCGTGCTCGAGGACCTGGAGGCGGCCCTGGAGGTCATGGTCTTCCCCAAGACCATGACCGACCACGGCCATCTCCTCTCGGACGACTCCGTGGTCTGCGTCAAGGGCCGGATCGACCGCCGCGACGACCAGGCCAAGCTGGTGGCCGTCGAGGTGCGCCGGCCCGAGCTGGTGGTGGACGGCGACGGGCCCCCGTTGCGACTGCGGGTGCCCGTCTCCCGGCTGACCGAGGCGTTCCTGGCCGAGATCAAGGCGCTCCTCGAGGCCCACCCGGGGGAGAGCCCGGTGATGATCCACGTGGAGGACGGTCGCCGGACCACCGTCCTGCGCCTCGGCCCCGCCTTCGGGGTGGCCCCGGGCAACGGCCTCCACGCCCGGCTGCGGGTCCTCCTGGGGGCCGACGGGGTGTTCTAGCGGGGCCCTCTCCGGGGCTCCGACTTTTACTGGCGGAGGGCGCCGCGCCAGAATGGTGCGCCATGGACGTCGACATCCGTGATTCCGCGTCCCTCAAACCCGCCGAGTTGGATGTTTTGTCCCAGCTCCTACGCGATTCCGGCAGCACTCTCGACGACAAGACCCTCGATCAACAGGTGGAGTCGTTCCCCCGTGTCAGCCTGGTCACCGCCGACGAGGAGGTGGTCGGGTTCCTGTTCGGTTCGCTCGAGCGCATCGGCGGGACGCCCTGTGTCCTGTGGGGCCTGGGGACCGCCCGCGACGCGGCCGTGGCCGAGCCCGTGGTCAGTGCCATGACCACCGAGCTCTACCGTCGGGCCGCCATCTCCTTCCCCGACGAGGACGTCCTGGTGGCGGGGCGTTTCGCCCACCCCACCGTCTACAGCCTCTTCGACGGGCTCCAGGAGCCCGTCCCCCGCCCCGGCTACAAGGCCAGCGGCGAGGACCGGGCGTGGGGGCGGCGGCTGGCCAAGCGTTTCGGGTGCGACGACCGCTATGACGACCGGGCCTTCCGGACCGAGGGTCAGGGGGCGCCCGAGCCACTGCTCGATGTCGAGCTCTCCGGAGAACCGGCACCGGCGGTGGCCGAGCTGATGTCGGCGATCGAACGGGGTCGGGGCGACTCGCTCATCGCCTTCGGCTGGGCACCGGCCGAGTCGCTGGCCGCGGTCCTGGCCAAGAACGGCCGGTAACCGCAGGGCGAAGCTTCTCCACCGCGGCCTTGTGGCCGTTGTGACTGGTGTGGCAAGGTGTCCCGCCATGGGCCGACACCGCCTCGCGGCTTTCGTTGCCCTGCTGCTGTCTGCCGGGCTCTCCGCGGGCCCGGCGCAGGCGGCCCGCAAGCGGCTGCCGCCCCCGCCCGTCAGCATCACCGTCGACTCGGCCCGCATCGAGCCCCTGGCCGCCGGCGCCCACGTCATGGTCGACGGCACCGGCGAGTACCGGGGCGCGCTCGAGCTGCGCCGGACCAGCGTCAAGCCGCCGGCCCCGGCGCCGGGCACGCCGCCGGCGCCTCCGCCTCCCGCCGTGACCGGGGTCGGGGCGGTGAACGACGTCGCCTTCGAGGA
>JBOGFE010000406.1:0-14422 GCA_050741935.1 Acidimicrobiia bacterium
AGCTCCTGGTCAACTCCGGCCAAGCGGAGGTGAAGGGCTGATGTCTCTCCTCCAGACGAGGAACGGGGTGGCGGCGCCCGCGGGCCGGGGTGTCCCCGGAACCGGAGCCGCCACCCCGGCCGTCTCCTCCCCGGCCGCCATCCTGTCCGTGCGCTCGGTGTCCAAGGCCTTCGGCACTGTCAGAACCGGCACAGGCGCTTCGCCGGTTGTGGCCCTGGACCGCATCTCCCTCGAGGCCCGGCGGGGCGAGTTCCTCTGCCTGGTGGGTGCCTCCGGCTGCGGCAAGAGCACCCTGCTCAACCTGGTGGCCGGCCTGGACAAGCCAACCGCCGGCGACCTTCAGGTTGAGGGGCGCCCAGCCCTCATGTTCCAGGACCACGCCCTCTTCCCGTGGCTGACCGTCCGGGGCAACGTGCAGCTCGCCCTCCGGCTGCGCGGCGTCCCCAAGAAGGACCGCCACGACATGGCCAGCGACCTGCTGCGCATGGTCCACCTCAAGGGCATGGGCGGCCGTCGCCCCCACGAGCTGTCCGGCGGCATGCGCCAGCGGGCCGCCCTGGCCCGGGCCCTGGCCCAGGAGACCTCGGTCCTGCTCATGGACGAGCCCTTCGGAGCCCTCGACGCCATCACCCGCGACCTGCTCCACGACGAGCTCGAGCGGGTGTGGCAGCAAACCGGCGTGACCATCCTCTTCGTCACCCACAACGTGCGGGAGGCGGTGCGCCTCGGCGACCGCATCCTGGTGCTGTCCAGCCGGCCGGGCAAGGTCGTGGCCGACTACCCCGTCACCATCGAGCGGCCCCGCCGTCTCGAGGCCCCCGAGGTGGCCGCCCTGGCCGCCGAGGTCACCGACCGACTCCGTCAAGAGGTCCGCCGCCATGGATAACCAGCTCCTCGAAACCCCCAGCACGCTGGCCACCGAGATCTCGGGTCTCGACAACCTGGAGCTGGCCCTGCCCGAGACCAAGAGCCGCCTGGCCCTCCTCTGGGCCGGGCTGTGGCCCAAGCTCGGGGCCTTCGCCCTCTTCCTCGGCATCTGGCAGTTCGGCGCCTGGGTCAAGGGCAAGGACTACGTCCTCCCCGGGCCGGGCAAGGTCATTCCCCACTTCTTCGAGCTCATCGGCAACGGCCGGCTGATCGACTCGATCACCACCACCATGGGCCGGGCCGCCTTCGGCTACGCCGCCGCCCTCGTCATCGGCCTGCTCATCGGCCTGGCCGTGGCCCGCAACCGGGTGCTCCGGGCCGCCTTCGGGTCGATGATCACCGGCCTGCAGACCATGCCCACCATCGCCTGGCTGCCGCTGTCGGTGCTGCTGTTCGGCCTGACCGAGTCGGCCATCTACTTCGTGGTCATCCTCGGTGCCGCCCCCGCCATCGCCAACGGGATCATCGCCGGCATCGACCACACCCCGCCGATCCTGCTCCGGGCGGGACGGGTGCTCGGCGCCCGGGGCTTCCACGCCTACCGCTACGTCATCCTCCCCGCCGCCCTCCCCGGTTTCGTGGCCGGGCTCAAGCAGGGCTGGGCCTTCGCCTGGCGGTCCCTCCTGGCCGGTGAGCTGCTCGTGGCCTTCGGGGCCAAGGCCTCCCTCGGCTTCGACCTGAACAACAGCCGGGACCTGCTCGACTCCCAGGGGATGCTGGCGGTCATGCTCGGCATCCTCATCATCGGCATCGTCATGGACTCGCTGGTCTTCGGCCGGCTCGACCGGGCCGTCCGCCGGCGCTGGGGTCTCGGTGTCGCCTGAGGCGGTGGAGGGACCGCTCGATTTGTGCCGCCGTTCACCACCTGAGCCTTCGAGGTCGTCACCGGAGTTCACGCCGGCGCGTTAGCTTCTCGGGGCCATGACCGCTGCCCGGAGCCGGAGCCGGTTCATCGACGGCGACATCGCCGCCTACGCCCTGGCCCACACCAGCCCCGCCGACGACGTCCAGGTCTCCCTCCAGGCCGCCACCGCCGAGCGCACCGGCGGTGCCGCCGGCATGCAGATCGGCCACGACCAGGCCGTGTTCATGGAGAACCTGGCCCGGGCCATGGGAGCCCGCCGGGCCGTGGAGGTGGGCGTCTTCACCGGGTACTCGTCGCTGGCCCTGGCCCGGGGCATGGCGCCCGACGGCCGCCTGCTGGCCTGCGACGTGAGCGACGAGTGGACGGCCATCGCCCGGGAGCACTGGGAGAAGGCGGGCGTGGCCGGGCGCATCGACCTGCGCCTCGCCCCCGCGCTCGACACCCTGCGGTCCCTGCCCGCCGAGGACCGCTTCGACCTGGCCTTCGTCGACGCCGACAAGGAGGCCTACCTCGACTACTACGAGGAGATCCTGCCCCGGCTGCGGCCCGGCGGGGTGCTCCTGGCCGACAACACCCTGTGGGGCGGGCGGATCATCGACCCCGCCGTCGCCGACGCCGACACCGTGGCCATCCGGGCCTTCAACGACGCCCTGGCCGCGGACGGGCGGGTGCGGGTGGTGGTCCTCACCATCGGCGACGGGGTGACACTGGCCCAGAGGTTGTGACCGCCCGGGGGGCCCGACAACTCGAAGGAGTGGAATCTTGAACCAGAACGGGAAGGCGGTTGCACGGGCGGTCGGCGCCACCAAGGTCTACGGCTCCGGCGACACCGCCGTGCGGGCCCTCGACGACGTGACCGTGGAGTTCCCGGCCGGGCGCTTCACCGCCATCATGGGCCCGTCGGGCTCGGGGAAGTCGACGCTCATGCACTGCGTGGCCGGCCTCGACAGCCTCACCTCCGGCCAGGTGTTCCTGGGCGACGTCGAGCTGGGCAAGCTCTCCGACAAGGAGCTCACCCTGCTGCGGCGGGAGAAGATCGGCTTCGTCTTCCAGGCCTTCAACCTGGTGGCCACCCTCACCGCCCTGGAGAACATCACCCTGCCCATGGCCCTGGCCGGCGAGAAGCCCGACCGGGCCTTCCTCGACAAGGTGATCGACACCGTGGGGCTGCGCAACCGCCTCACCCACCGGCCCTCCGAGCTCTCCGGGGGCCAGCAGCAGCGGGTGGCGGTGGCCCGGGCCCTGGCCAGCCGGCCCCAGATCATCTTCGCCGACGAGCCCACCGGCAATCTCGACTCCCGGGCCGAGGCCGAGGTCCTCGACTTCCTGCGGGGGGCGGTGAACGAGCTGGGCCAGACCATCGTCATGGTCACCCACGACCCGGTGGCCGCCGGCTATTCCGACGAGGCGCTCTTCCTCTCCGACGGCAAGATCGTCGACCAGATGGACAAGCCCACCGCCGAGCGGGTGCTGGACCGGATGAAGGCCTTCGGGGACTGAAGGGCGGGCATGTTCAGGCTCACGGTCAAGACCCTGTGGTCCCACAAGCGGCGCCTCATCGGCACGTTCGCGGCCGTCGCCATGGGCGTCGCCTTCCTCTCCGGAACGCTCGTGCTCAGCGACACGCTGCGGGCCAGCTTCGACGACCTCTTCTCCCGGGCCACCGCCGGTGTCGACGCCGTCGTGCGGTCCTCCGACAGCCTCAACTCGGAGTTCGGGACCCAGCGCCCGCTCCTCGACGACTCCCTGGGGGACACCCTCGGGGGGGTCGACGGCGTGGCCGAGGTGGCCCCCAACATCGAGGGTTACGGCGCCATCATCGGCGAGGACGGCGAGCCGATCGGGGGCCAGGGCCCGCCCCAGCTGGCCGGCAACTGGATCGACGACACCGAGCTGAACCCCTACCAGCTGGTGGAGGGCAAGGCCCCCCGGCGCTTCGACGAGGTCGTCATCAACCGCACCGCGGCCAACGACGCCGGCCTGGAGGTGGGCGACGAGGCCACCATCCAGACGCCCGACCCGGTGAAGGTCAAGGTGGTGGGCCTGGCCTCCTTCGGCCCCGAGGACAGCGCCGGGGGCGTCACCTTCGTCGCCTTCACCACCGACGCCGCCCAGCGGCTCGTCCTCAAGCGCGAGGGCCAGGTCACGAGCTTCCTGCTGCGGGCCGAGGAGGGCGTCAGCCAGGACGACCTGGTGGCCGGCGTGCGCGCGGTCCTGCCCGACGGCGTCGAGTCGATCACCGGGGCCGAGCTCACGGCCGAGAGCATCGACGAGCTGGGCAGGGACTTCCTCAACTTCTTCTCCGGCTTCCTGACCTCCTTCGCCGTCGTGGCCCTGCTGGTGGCCACCTTCAGCATCTACAACACGTTCTCCATCCTGGTGGCCCAGCGGACCCGGGAGTCCGCCCTGTTGCGGGCCCTGGGGGCCAGCCGGCGCCAGGTGCTGTCCTCCATCGTGGGGGAGGCGGCGGTGGTCGGCGTCGTCTCCTCGGTTGCCGGCCTCATCGGCGGTGTGATCGTCGCCCTGGCGCTGAAGGGCCTCTTCGACGCGCTCGGGTTCGGCCTGCCGGCCGGCGGGCTCGTGTTCGAGCCCGGCGCCGTCGTCGCCTCTCTGCTCGTCGGCCTGGTCGTCACCCTCGTCGCCGGGGTGATGCCGGCGGTGAAGGCGTCCCGGGTCCCACCCCTGGCCGCGCTGCGGGACGTCGCCCTGGAGCGCACCCGGGCCTCGGTGGCCCGGGCCGTGGCCGGCCTCGTGCTCATCGCCGCCGGCGCCCTCATCGTGCTCGTCTCCGTGCTGGGCGGCGGCGAGGACGTGCTCGCCCGGGCCGGGGCGGGGGCGGCGGCCACGATCATCGGCGTCGTCGTCTTCGGGCCCGTCATCGCCCGTCCGGCGGCCGGGGCCATCGGCTGGCCCCTGCCCCGGCTGCGGGGCATCACCGGCCTCCTGGCCCGGGAGAACGCCATGCGCAACCCCCGGCGCACGGCGGGGACGGCCTCGGCCCTCATGGTCGGTGTCGGTGTCGTCACCCTGTTCACGGTCGTCGGGGCGTCCATCAAGCAGTCCATCGACGACAGCGTGGCCCGCTCCTTCGGCGGCGACCTGGTCATCACCACCGGCGGCTTCGGGCCGGCGGCCGGCTTCTCCCCCAAGATGGCGGGCGAGGTGGCCCGCCTCTCCGAGGTGGAAGCGGCCACCGGCTTCGGCGGCGGGGTGGTGCGCCTCGACGGCGCCACGGAGACGGTCGGCGTGGCCGACCCCGATTCGCTGACCCGGGTTCTCGACCTCGACGAGACCGAGGGGCGGGTGGCCGACCTGGCCGGCAACGAGATCGCCATCTCCACCGACAAGGCGGAGGACGAGGGGTGGGAGGTCGGCACCGAGATCCCGGTGGCCTTCGTCGACGGCGCCACCCAGACGGTGCGGGTCGGCGCCGTGTACGACTCCTCCGACGTGGCCGGCCCCCTGATCTTCACCCGGGCCGTCTTCGATCCCCACGCCGTGCAGTCCCTCGACCAGGTGGTCTTCGTGCTCCTCACCGACGGGGTGGCGCTGGAGGATGGCAAGGCGGCGGTCGAGGAGGTCACCGACGGTTTCGGCTCCCCCAACGTGCAGGACAAACAGGAATTCCTCGACACGGTGGCCGGCGGAGTGAATCAAATGCTGGCACTCGTTTACGTGATGCTGACATTGGCCATCATGATCGCCCTTATGGGCATCGCCAACACCCTGTCGCTGTCGGTCCACGAGCGGACCCGGGAGCTGGGGCTCCTGCGGGCGGTGGGGGAGACGCGGGGTCAGCTGCGGTCGATGGTGCGCTGGGAGTCGGTGGTGATCGCCCTCTTCGGGACCGTCGGTGGCGTGGGTCTTGGGATCTTCCTGGGCTGGGCCCTGGTGCTGGCCGCCTCCAGCGAGGGGATCGCCAGCTTCTCCGCCCCGCCCGGCCAGATGGTCACCGTCCTCATCGCCGGCGCCATCGTCGGGGTCTTCGCCGGTCTGCGGCCGGCGGCCCGGGCGGCCAAGCTCAACGTGCTCGCGGCTATCGCCAGCGAGTAAGGGCCTTTATCGCGGCAATAGCCGCTGCGTAAGGGTCTTCATTCGAGGGAAATCGTGGCCACTATCTGTTTCCGTCTCCTATTGAGGTTCGTCTCTTATTGAGGAATGTGCGCGGCGGCGCAAATATGGGGGCATGGCGAGTGTGGGGGAGCCGGATCGTCTGCTCACGCGCATCCTGGCGCGGGCCACGACGGACCTCGAGCGCTACCGGCGGGCGGCCACCACCTGGCACCTCGTCGACGTCTTCCTCCTCGTTCCCGCCGCCGTCGGCACCGCCGGCGCCGCGCTCCTCGGCGCCACCGGGTTCATCGAGGTGCCGGTGGCCGTGGGGGCGGCGCTGGTGTCCGCCCTGCTGGCCGGACTCTCCGTCCTCCTCGACATCCCGAGCCGGACCCGGCGGGCCCAGGTGGCGGCCGCCTACCTCGGCGCTTTCGTGGCCGAGGCCCGGGACCTGCCCGACTGGGGGGAGGAGGTCGTGGACCTCAGGGGCTGGTTCGTGCGGATCAACGCCGCCATCGCCCTGCACGAGACCGATCTCGACTCTGAGCTGCTCGAGCCTCCCTGCCTGCCCGGGAGCGGGCACTGCGCTCCCGCGGCGAGGGTCGAAGAGGACGCCGGCCCGGTGCTGGTCGAGGCTGAGGAGAATCATCACATCGGGACCCGGGGTGGGGAGCGGGCCGGCGCCCGCCACATGTACCGCCTGCGGTGGGCGTTCGTCCTGGCGATCGCCTTCCTCGCCATCGAAGGCATGGCCGCCTTCTACTCCAACTCGTTGTCCCTCCTCTCCGACGCCGGTCACGTGCTGACGGATGCCGTCGGCCTCGGCATGGCCCTCGCCGCCGTCCACCTGGCCAGCCGAGGCAGCCGGGATCCCTCCCGCACCTTCGGGATGTACCGGCTCGAGATCGTGGCCGCGCTCACCAACGCCATCCTGCTCCTGGGGGTGGCCGGCTACGTCCTGGTGGAGGCCGTCCGGCGCCTGGCCGATCCCCCCGAGGTGCCGGGGACCGTGGTGATGTTGGTGGCGGTGGCCGGCCTGGTGGCCAACCTGATCTCCTACTTCCTGCTCCGGCCGGGCGCGGCCGAGAGCCTCAACGTGCGGGCCGCGTACCTCGAGGTACTGGCCGACGCCATCGCGTCCGTCGGTGTCCTGGTCAGCGGCCTTGCCCTGCACGTGACCGGATGGACGTGGATCGACCCCGTGGTGGGGGCGTGCATCGGCTTCTGGATCCTCCCCCGGGCGCTGCGGCTCGGCCGAGACGCGTTCCGGATCCTGGTCCAGGCTGCGCCGCCCGAGGTCGACATGGCCACAGTGGAGGCCGACCTGCGCTCCCTGCCCGGGGTCGAGGGGGTGCACCGGCTCCACCTGTGGACCCTCACCTCCGACCTGGAGGTCGCCTCCGCCCATCTCACCGTGCGGGCCGACGCCGATCTCAACGAGGTGCTCGACCAGGCCGAGCTGCTCCTCCAGGACCGCTACCACGTGACCCACACCACGCTGCAGCTCGAGGCCCGCGAGGCGTGCTCCGACCTCGACTGGTAGGGGCTGGCCTCAGGCGAGCCGCAGGGTCACCAGCTCGAAGGGCCGCAGCTCGAGGGTCACGGCGCCTTCGGAGGTGACTTGTAGCCAATCGTCCGTGTCGTCACGCTCGAGCAGGTCGGTCCGGAGCACCCGGGTGAAGGGCAGCGCGCTGGTCAGGCACACCGTGCGTCGGGCACCGAGCGCCTCGTAGCCCCGGAGTATGAAGCCGTCGCCGTCGTCCGCCCGCTTGACGGTCTCGACCACGAAGGCCGGGTCGTCGACCGAGACGAACGACCGTGAGGGCGGGAGCGCTCCGGGGCGGTCGCCGGCCACCGGCCGCACCACCAGCGGGGCGTTGAGGGCGTAGCCGGCGGCCACCACCTCACCCAGGTCCCCGGTGTGGGGCAGGAGGGCGTAGGTGAAGGTGTGCCGGCCCCGGTCGCAGAGGGGGTCGGGGGCGGTCGGGGCCCGTAGTAGGGACAGGCGCAGCACGTTGCCGCGGACGTCGTAGCCGTACTTGGCGTCGTTGAGGAGGGCCACGCCGTAGCCGGTGTCTTCGGGGACACCCCGGGCCCCGGTGTCCTCGGGGACACCCCGGGCCCCGGTGTCTTCGGGGACACCCCGGGCCCCGGGTTCGGAGAGGTCGGCCCAGCGCTGGGCGCAGACCTCGAAGCGGGCCCGGTCGAAGTCGGTGGCGTCGGCGGTGGGCCGGCGCAGGTGGCCGAACTGGATCTCGAAGGTGGCCTCGGCGGCGTCGACGCCCACCGGGAAGGCCACCTTGAGGAACTTGTGGTCCTCGTGCCAGTCGACCTCGGTGACGAAGTCGACCCGGCGGGACCCGGGGGCGAGAACGACCGTCTGGTCGATGGTGGAGGCCCCGAAGCGGCGGCGGAACCGCAACCGCCCGTCGCCGGCCACCTCGCACTCCGCCGCGGTGTCGAGCACCACGAAGTCGTCGAGGTACTCCCGGTCGACGTCCCAGGCGTCCCAGTCCTTCGGCCGGTCCTCGTGGAGGTGGAACTCGTTGCCGACCCGTCCCTCGGCCAGCACTTCCCGGCCGTGGTCCTTGTCGAAGACCGACACCAGCCGCCCGCCGGCATCGAAGCGCAGCTGCAGGTGCTCGTTGGCCAGCCACCCGGGCCCGGCCCCGATCTCGGGGCCCGAGATCGCCGCCACCTGAGGGTTCCGCTCCCGGAGCGGGGCGGCTTCCACGGTGGCGTAGCCGAGCGCGGGCACGTCGGCCGGGAATGTCCTTCCGTCGTGCTCCAGCAGCTCGCGGCGGGCGAAGGGCGTCGGGTTGAAGACGACGACCGGGTCGGCCATGCCCGTCGTGTCCACGGCGCCGGCCAGGGCGTCGAGGGCCGCAGCGGCCAGGGCGTCGGCCTGCCGGCGGACCTCGGCCAGCTCGGCGGCGGCCTGCTCGGCCACCCAGCGGATGCCCGAGCCGGGGAGGATGTCGTGGAACTGGTTGACCAGGAGCGTCTTCCAGGCCGCCTCCAGCTCGTCGGCGGGCCAGCGCGCTTGGGTTTCCCCGGGGATGGCGGTTCGGACGGCCGACCACAGCTCGGCCGCCTGCAGGGCGCCCTCGGCCCGGCGGTTCCCGGCCTTGATGGCGGCCTGGCTGGTGAAGGTCCCCCGGTGCTTCTCCAGGTACAGGTCGCCCCGCCAGTTGGGCAGCGGTTCGGGGTCGGCCTCGACGGCGGCGAAGAAGGCGCCGGTGGCCTCGACCGCCACCCGGGGGACGCCGGCGGTGTCGACCAGGCGCCGGGCGGCTTCGAGCATCTCCCGGGTGGGGCCGCCGCCCCCGTCGCCGTAGCCGAAGGGGTAGAGGGACCGGGCCGCCCGGGCGCTGCGGATGACCTCCCGGGGCGACATGGCGCCGTTGTAGGTGTCGGCGGTGGGGAAGTGGGCCCGGACCCGGGTGCCGTCGATGCCCTCCCACCAGAAGGTGTGGTGGGGGAAGGCGTTGGTGTCGTTCCACGACAGCTTCTGGGACACGAACCAGTTGACTCCGGCCGCGGCCATGATCTGGGGCAGGGCGGCGGTGTAGCCGAAGGCGTCGGGCAACCACAGCTCGGTGCAGTCGATCCCGAAGCGGCTCTCGAAGTAGCGCTTGCCGAAGACGATCTGGCGCACCAGCGACTCGCCCGAGGGGACGTTGCAGTCGGCCTCCACCCACATGCCGCCCACGGGGCCGAACTGGCCCGTCCCCACCCGCTCGGCGATGCGGGCGAAGAGGCTGGGATAGCGATCCTCCATCCAGGCCAGGTGCTGGGCCGCCGAGCACACGAAGTGGTACTCGGGGAAGTCCTCCATCAAGGTGACGGCGGTGGCGAAGGTGCGGGCGCACTTGCGGACGGACTCCCGCAGCGGCCACAGCCAGGCCGTGTCGATGTGGGCGTGGCCCACCGCGCTCACCCGGGGTGCGGCCGGGCCGGCGGGCCGGGTCAGCACGGCCTTGAGCTGCTGGCGGGCGAAGCCGGCGGTGCCGGCCACGTCGGCGGGGTCCAGGACGGCGCCGGCGGCGGCCAGGGCCTCGTGGGCGTCGTCGACCACGGCCGGGTCCTCGGACCGGGCGGCCAGACCGAGCACGATCCGCAGGTCAGCGGCCAGGGCGTAGACCTCACGCCGGCGGACGGCCAGCTCGGCCCGGGCCAGGGTGAAGCACGGCTCGCCCCCGGGATCGGGCCGCAGCAGGGGCCAGTCGATCCCCGACATGCGCTCGGGGAGGGCCGGGTTGGCGGCCCCCTCCACCAGCAGGTCGACCCGCTCGCCCCCCTGCGCCCGGTTGAGGATGACCACGGCCCGATGCGGAGGCGACATCCCCCAGCGGGGCACGCCGTCCTGGTAGACGAGCGACTCCCCGCCGTGGGCGATGTCTTCCCGGTAGACCCCGGCCCCATTGCTCCGGTGGGCGTGCTCGAGGCGCAGGACGACCTCCTCACCGGCCCAGGAGGCCGGGACCTCGCCCGCGACCCGGAACCAGGTGGTGCCCCAGGCCGGGCCCCAGGCGTCACCGACGGCAAAGGGCTCGAACGGGCGCCGGCGGGCCTCCTCGTAGCTGATCGGCTCGCCCCCGACGTGGTGGGCCTCGACGGCCAGGGGCTGCCCGGGGCCATGGACGGCCGGCTCCACGGCTTCGGCCAGCAGCCGAGCCGCTTCCTCCCGGACTTCGTCGTGGCGCTTCACTCAGTTGGTCTCCTGGTTCTGAACCTATCCTTGAGATTCGATAGAGAAGTGGAACTCACCCGCTGAACCCAGGAGAGCACCGAACGTGAGCACCGCGAACGTCACGTCACAGGAGGCCCGTCAGGTTGCCGAGGCGGCCCGGGAGACGGAGTGGCAGCTGCCCAGCTTCGGCAAGGAGCTCTTCCTCGGCCGGTTCCGGCTGGACCTGCTCTACCCCCAGCCCCAGCTGCCCGGCGACAAGGTGGAGGCGGGCGAGGCGTTCATGGCCAAGCTCCGGGCCTTCCTGGAGGAGAAGGTCGACCCGTTCCAGATCGAGCGGGACGCCAAGATCCCCGACGACGTCATCCAGGGCCTGAAGGACCTGGGGGCCATGGGCATGAAGATCCCCGAGGAGTACGGCGGCCTCGGCCTCTCCGTCGTCTACTACAACCGGGCCATCGCCCTCACCGGTGCCTGGAGCGGGGCCATCTCCACGCTGCTGTCGGCCCACCAGTCGATCGGCGTGCCCGAGCCCCTGCGCCTGTTCGGGACCGAGGAGCAGAAGCAGAAGTTCCTGCCCCTGGTGGCCCGCACCCATGTGAGCGCCTTCCTGCTCACCGAGTACGACGTCGGCTCCGACCCGGCCCGCATGGCGTCGACGGCGGTGCCCACCGAGGACGGCTCGGGCTATGTCCTCAACGGCCGCAAGCTGTGGACGACCAACGGCACCATCGCCGACCTGCTCGTGGTCATGGCCAAGGTCCCGAAGTCCCCCGGGGATCGGGGTGCCCCCGGAGAGCCACGCCATCGCGGGGGCATCACGGCCTTCATCGTCGACGCCAAGGCCCCGGGTATCACCGTGGAGCACCGCAACGCCTTCATGGGCCTGCGGGGCATCGAGAACGGGGTCACCCGCTTCGAGGATGTGTTCGTCCCCAAGGACAACGTGGTGGCGGGCGAGGGCCTCGGGCTCAAGGTGGCCCTGTCGACCCTCAACACCGGACGCCTGGCCCTGCCCGCCGTGGGTGCCGCCACCTCCAAGTATGCCGTCAAGATCTCCCGGGAGTGGGCCAAGGAGCGGGTCCAGTGGGGCGCCCCGGTGGGCAGGCACGAGGCCGTGGCCCAGAAGATCGCCTTCATCGCCGGGACGGCCTTCGCCCTCGAGGCGGTGCTGGAGGTATCCAGCCACCTGGCCGACGAGAAGCGCAACGACATCCGCATCGAGGCGGCCCTGGCCAAGCTCTACTCGTCGGAGATGGCCTGGAAGGTGCTCGACGAGATGATCCAGGTCCGGGGCGGTCGGGGCTACGAGACCGCCGAGTCCCTCCGCACCCGGGGAGAGCGGCCCATCCCCTGCGAGCAGCTGATGCGCGACGCCCGGATCAACCGGATCTTCGAGGGCAGCAGCGAGATCATGAAGCTCCTCATCGCCCGGGAGGCGGTCGACGAGCACCTGAAGGTGGCCGGCTCCATCGTCGACCCCGAGGTGGAGACGAAGGACAAGGCGAAGGCCGCCCTCGGGGCGGGGAAGTTCTACGCCCGCTGGCTGCCCACGCTGGCCGTCGGAGCCGGCCAGAAGCCGGGCGCGTACTCGGACTTCGGCTCGCTGGCCGAGCACCTGCGCTTCGCCGAGCGCTCCTCCCGCAAGCTGGCCCGCTCCACCTTCTGGGGCATGTCCCGCTGGCAGGCCAAGCTCGAGCGCAAGCAGGCCTTCCTCGGGCGCCTCGTCGACATCGGCGCCGAGCTGTTCGCCATCACCGCCAGCTGCGTCCACGCCCGCACCATCGCCGAGGAGGACGCCACCCGGGCGGAGTCGGCCTACGAGCTGGCCGCGCTGTTCTGCAACCAGGCCCGCCGGCGGGTCGACCAGCTCTTCCACGACCTGTGGCAGAACGACGACACGGCCAACTACGACGCCGCCCAGAAGGTGCTCGAGGAGCGGTACGCCTGGTTGGAGGAGGGCATCCTGGACCCGTCGGGGGGCGGGCCCATGTTCCGGCCGTAGGAGGGGGGACGGGTCGGGCATGCCGGCCAGAACGCTCAACCCCAAGCTGATCTCGTGGGCCAGCGACGTCGACCCGGGGACCATCGCCCAGGCGGAGAAGACGGCCCGGCTCCCCATCGTGGAGGGCCACGTGGCCCTCATGCCCGACGCCCACGTGGGCATCGGCGCCACCGTGGGATCGGTGATCCCCACCCGGGGAGCGGTCATCCCCGCCGCCGTGGGGGTCGACATCGGCTGCGGGATGATCGCGGCCGAGCTCGACATCAGCGCCAACCAGCTCCCCGACTCACTCCAGCCGCTCCTGTCCCGCATCGAGCGGGCCGTTCCCGCCGGCGTCGGCCAGGGCCACGGCTCGCCCACCGCCCCGGCCGAGCGGTGGCTGGCCGCCCACCGGCCCGCCACGGACCTGTCCGAGGGCCAGGAGCAGCGGGCGGCCCGGCAGTTCGGCTCCCTCGGCGCCGGCAACCACTTCTTCGAGGTCTGCCTCGACGAACGGGACCGGGCCTGGGTCGTCCTCCACTCCGGCAGCCGGGGGATCGGCAACCAGCTGGCCACCGCCCACATCAGCCGGGCCAAGGCCTCGGTCCAGCGGGGCATGCTCACCCTCGAGGACCCCAACCTGGCCTGGTTCACCCAGGGCACGCGCGAGTTCGAGGCCTACATCGCCGACATGGGTTGGGCCCAGGACTACGCCCGCGCCAACCGCAACCAGATGATGGACGCGGCCCTGGCCGAGGTCTTCTCCTTCCTCGGCTTCGGCACCGAGACCGGCCGGGTTGACACGCATCACAACTTCACCGAGCTGGAGACCCACGGCGGCCAGGAGCTGTGGATCACCCGCAAGGGCGCCATCCGGGCCGGCGAGGGCGACCTCGGCATCATCCCCGGTTCCATGGGCACCCGCACCTACATCGTGGCCGGCAAGGGCAACCCGGCCAGCTGGCGGTCCTGCGCCCACGGCGCCGGCCGGCGCCACAGCCGCACCCAGGCCAAGAAGCTGTTCACCGCCGCCGACCTGAAGGCCCAGATGAAGGGCAAGGTCTGGCTGGCCAACCGGGCCCAGGCCCTGATCGACGAGATCCCCTCCGCCTACAAGGACATCGACCAGGTGATGGCCGACCAGACCGACCTCGTCGAGGTCCGCCACACCCTCCACCAGATCCTCAACTACAAGGGCACCTGACCGGGGGGCGACGACCGCCGGGTTCCGGCGAACTGTGCTTCCGGAGCGACCTCCACGGTCCCTGCCGAAGCACAGTTCCTCCTCATGCGGCCTCGGTGGCGGCAACGGGCCAGCTCCGCTTCGGCCAGTCCCTCGACGGCGCCGAGGCGGGCCTGGTCGAGCCGGGTGGCTTCCACCCGGGCGAAGCCCAGGTCGGCCAGGCCGGCCAGGGCCGGACCCCGCCACAGAGCCAGCCCATCCCGGAAGGCGCGGGCGGCCGCGTCCGCCGCCCCCGTCGCCGCAAGTTCCCGGCCCCGGGCCGCCAGCCGTTCGAAACGGTGCCCGTCCACCTGGAGGGGTTCTCCTTCGAGGACGTAGCCCGAACCCCGGCCCCGGATGGCGACACCCGCCGCCTCCGCGTCGGCCTCGCCCAGCACCTTGCGGAGGCGGTACACGAGGCTCTGGACGGTGGAGACGAGGCTGGCCGGCGGGCTCCCCTCCCAGAGGGCGTCGCCGATGGCATCGACGGACACGGGCCGGTTGAGGTTGGTGACCAGCAAGGCCAGCAGGGCCTGCTGCTTGGCGCTGCCGATCTCGACGGCCCGTCCACCGGAGACGACCTGGAAGGGCCCGAGCACACGGAACTCGAAGCGCAGGTTCCCGTTCCCGCCCATGGTCCCCCTCCCGCGGGGGAAGGGTACCTGCCTTCGAGCCACGCGA
>JBOGFE010000407.1:0-5095 GCA_050741935.1 Acidimicrobiia bacterium
GTCCGGGTCGTGGTCAGCAAGGCCGACCCCGGCGACCGGCGACCCGAGGCCGCCGTCGTGCGCCTCGGCGGGACGGTCGACGCCCCCCTCCCCATCGTCGACGGGTTCTCGGCCACCGTCCCCACCGGGGCGGTCGCCCGGCTGGCGGCCACGGCGGGCGTGACCGGCCTCACCCTCGACCGGCCCGTGACGGTCAGTGGCGCCTACGGGGAGGGCTCCGGCGTGGCCAGCGCGGTCTACACCGACGCGGTGCGGGCCAAGGCCACCTGGGAGGAGGGCCACACGGGGGCGAGGGTCGGCGTCGCCGTCATCGACACCGGCGTCAACGCCACCGGCGACCTGGCCGGCAAGGTCGTGACCGGCCCCGACTTCACCTCCGAGCGCGACGGCGTCGACCGCTACGGCCACGGCACCTTCGTGGCCGGGCTCATCGCCGGGCAGGGCACCGCCTCCGGCGGGGCCGTCAAGGGAGTCGCTCCGGGCGCCCACATCGTCTCGGTCAAGATCGCCGGCGCCGACGGCCGCACCGACATCGTCCGCCTCCTCGCCGCCCTGGAATGGGTGGTGGCCGTCCGCGACGTCTACAACATCCGCGTCCTCAACCTGGCGCTGGGCACCGACTCCACCCAGAGCTACCTGGACGACCCGCTCAACTTCGCCGTCGAGCGGGTCTGGAACGCCGGCATCGTCGTGGTGGCCGCCGCCGGCAACGGCGGCAACGGGCCGGGCACCATCACCAAGCCGGCCGACGACCCCCTGGTCGTCACCGCCGGCGCGGCTGACGACCACACCACCGCCGAAGTGGGTGACGACACCGTGGCCACCTTCTCCGCCGCCGGCCCCACCGCCGCTGACGGGCTGGCCAAACCCGACCTGGTCGCCCCCGGCAAGTCGGTGGTCTCGCTGCGGGTGCCGGGCTCGACCGTCGACGCCGCCAACCCCGCCGGCCGCGTCGGCAACGCCTACTTCCGGGGATCGGGCTCGTCGTTCTCGGCCGCCGTCACCTCCGGGAGCGCCGCCCTCGTCCTGTCCCGGACCCCGACGCTCACCCCGAACCAGGTCAAGGCCCGGCTGGTGGCCGCGGCCCGGCCCGCCGGCCTGTCCCCGGCCGCGGCCGCCGGCGCCGGCGAGGTCGACGCCTACGCCGCCACCATGAGCACCAGCACGGCGTCGGCCAACCAGGGGGTCGTCCCCGGCACCGGCGGCGGATCCCTCCAGGCGTCCCGAGGGTCGGCCTGCATGCGGACCTCAAACACCTGCCTGCCCGACGCAATCGCCAACGCCGTCACGGGCTTCGACCCGTCCCGCTACTTCGGTTCGCAATGGGCCGGCTCTTCCTGGCTCGGCTCCTCCTGGCTCGGCTCCTCCTGGCTCGGCTCTTCCTGGCTCGGCTCGTCCTGGCTCGGCTCCTCGTGGCTCGGGTCGTCCTGGCTCGGGTCGTCGTGGCTCGGGTCGTCGTGGCTCGGGTCGTCCTGGCTCGGGTCGTCCTGGCTCGGCTCGTCCTGGCTCGGCTCGTCCTGGCTCGGCTCGTCCTGGCTCGGCTCGTCCTGGCTCGGGTCGTCCTGGATGGGTTCGTCGTGGCTCACGGCGGACTGGCAGTGACCGGCGACCGCCACTCATCCCGAGGCTGACCGAGACCTCCGTGACCACCTCCGACCCGACCCCGGTCCGCTCCGAGCGGCGCCTCCTGGCGCCGCTGTGCGCCCTGACCGGCGTCCTCGGCGCCGCCGTGATGGTGACCGCCACCCTCGCCGTCTCCAGGCCGTGGGCCCATCCCGCCCTGACCGTCCTCCTCGGCATCGGCGCCGCCGTCCTCCAGGTCATCCCCGTCCGCCTCCACCACGACGACCAGGGCGAAGGGCTGCACCTCGAGGAATGCTTCCTCGTGGCCATGGCCGTCTACCTCACCGTCCCCGAGGTCCTCGCCGCCATGGGCGCCGCCGCCCTCACCGGGCACCTCTGGCACCGCCGCGGCTGGATGAAGATCGCCTTCAACACCGGCCAGCTCGTCGTCGCCGCCGCCCTCGGGACCATCACCGCCAAGGCCCTCGGCGCCGGCGCCGGCCCCGGGCCTCTCCCGGATGTCGCCCTCCTCGCCGGCGCCACCGGCGCCCTGGTCCACGCCCTGGTGTCCATGGCCGCCGTCACCGGCATCATCAGCTACATCCAGGGGACCCGGCTGCGGGCCGCCGTCGCCGACGGCGCCGAGCTGCGCCTGGCCTCCTGGGCCGGGTCGATCGCCATCGGCACCATGTTCGCCGTCGCCGTCGGGGGCCGGCTGTGGATGGTCCCCCTCATGATCGTCCCCGTGGTCATGCTCCAGGTGACCTACAGCCGGTCCTTCCGCCAGTACCGCCAGCGCCGCCAGTTCGAACGGCTCTACCAGGCCACCTCGGCCATCCGGGCCACCATCGAGTCCACCCGGGTCAAGGAGCAGCTGGTCCGGGCCACCCACACCATCGTCGACGCCGGCAGCGTCCGCCTCGTCGACTCCGCCACCACGCCGGACCCCGGGGCGCTGCGGGCCCGGATCGACCCCAACACCTCCGTCGAGGTCACCGACCGGGTGCGGGGCGGGACCTGGGACGACGACGACCGCTTCGCCCTCGAGGCCGTCGCCTCCGTCGCCTCCACCGCCCTGTCCCAGGCCAGCCTCTACGAGCGGCTCCACACCATCACCGGCAGCCTGGCCGAAGGGGTCATCGCCCTCGACCCCGCCGGGCGCATCGACTTCGTCAACCCGGCCGTCGCCGCCATCCTGGGCTGGGACCCGGAGGCCGTCATCGGCCGCCACCCCCACGCCGTCCTCCACGCCCACGAGCGCAGCGGCGCCGCCGGCTGCCCCCTGGCCGCCCCCCTCGTCGTCGGGCGGACCTCCACCCGGGCCGACGACCTGTTCACCTGCTCCGACGGGACGCTCCTGTCGGTGTCGTACACCACCTCCCCCGTGCTGCGGGACGGCGCCTCGGTGGGGGCGGTCATCGCCTTCCACGACGTGTCCGAACGCAAGACCTTCGAGCGCCAGCTCACCCACCAGGCCTTCCACGACGCCCTCACCGGCCTGCCCAACCGGGCCCTGTTCCTCGACCGGATCGGCCACGCCCAGGCCCGGGCCGCCCGCAGCGCCGCCCGCTTCGCCATCCTGTTCATCGACCTCGACCGCTTCAAGCTCGTCAACGACAGCCTCGGCCACCACGCCGGCGACGAACTCCTCGTCCAGGTGGCCGACCGGCTGCGGGGCTGCCTGCGGCCCGGCGACACCCTGGCCCGCTTCGGCGGCGACGAGTTCGTCGCCCTCCTCGAGGACCTCGACGACGAGGCCGCCGCCGTGTCGGTCACCGAACGGCTCCTCGCCGACCTGGCCGGCCCCTTCACCGTCGCCGGCCGGGACCTGGCCGTCACCGCCAGCATCGGCGTGGTCGTCGGCGACGGCAGCGGCGACAACGCCGACGAGACGCTGCGGGAAGGCGACGTGGCCATGTACCGGGCCAAGGCCCGGGGCAAGGCCTGCTACGAGGTGTTCCGCCCCGACGCCGAGGCCGGCGACCGGCGCCGCCTCGACGTCGAGATCGAGCTGCGGGGCGCCCTGGAGCGGGGCGAGCTCGAGCTCCACTACCAGCCGGTGGTCGACATCGTCTCCGGGGACATCGTGGGCGCCGAGGCGCTGCTGCGCTGGGATCATCCCGAACGGGGCTTCGTCCCCCCGGGCGAGTTCATCCCCATGGCCGAAGAGACCGGACTCATCCTCGAGCTGGGCGCCTGGGTCCTCGACGAGGCGTGCCGCCAGACCCGGCGCTGGCTCGACACCCACCCCCACCTGGGCGCCTTCGTCACCTCGATCAACCTCTCCCCCCGCCAGTTCCGCCAGCCGGACCTGGCCGATCAGGTCGCTGCCGCCCTCACCCGGGCCGGGCTCGACCCCCACCACCTGTGCGTCGAGGTGACCGAAGGGGTCATGGTCGACAACGTGGACGCGGCCATCCTCGCCCTGCACCGCCTCCGGCGCCTGGGCGTGTCGGTGTCCATCGACGACTTCGGGACCGGCTACTCGTCGCTGTCGTACCTGAAGAGCTTCCCCATCGACTACGTCAAGATCGACCGCAGCTTCATCCGGGGCCTGGGCCACGAACGGGTCGACTCCGAGATCGTCACCTCCGTCATCCGACTGGCCGGCGCCATCGGCCTGCGGACGGTGGCCGAAGGGGTGGAGACCGACGACCAGCTCGAGCGCCTCCGGGCCCTGGGCTGCTCACTGGCCCAGGGTTACCTCATCGCCCGGCCCGCCCCCGCCGCCCACCTCGACGCCGCCCTGGCCGAGGCCGGTGCATTGTCCGTGCCGTAGCGGCTGCGAAGGGTCGGTCAGGCGAGGTCGGTGACGTCGACCAGCCAGCTGCCGGCACCGCCGGCGTCGAGGACCCACAGATCGAGCGCTCGCACCGCGGCCCGGAAGCTGTGGTGCTCGACCCGGGCGTACCCGATGCGCCAGTCACCGGACGGCCGGGTGAGCGTCAGGCCGTCGTAGAGACCCCGGCAGGCGGACGCCGCGCCGGCGGGGGCGGCGAAGACCAGATCGAGGGGGCCGATCCGCAGCGCCGCCAGCGGCCGCAGGACACCGAGCGCCACTTCCCACGCCCCCCGGAGGGTCGCCTCCTCCTCGGCGGCCCCGGGTCGGGGGCGGACGAAGTCCGACGCCCGGCGGGCCAGGACACGTCCGACGTCCTCAGGGAACGGCGTCCGGAGGATCTCCGGCTCCGGACCCGGCCGACGGGCCGGTGGGCGCCAGGCGAGGGCCACCACGGTCCGCACGCCGGGGGGACAGCCGGCGCGACCGGCCAGCACATCGGCGAGCGGGAACCCGCCGGTCGCCCACAGGAACTCGGCCATCGACAGAGCGTGCCCGATCGACGTCCGGGGGCCTATCCCCCGACCCGGCTAGTCCGGAACATCTGCCCGGGACGCGCCGACTGCAGGGGTTGGCACCTGCTGTCCTTGTAGTTGTTTCTGGTTGCTTCTGATTGTTTCTGGTTGTTTTGGCGCGCTCTCGAAGACTCTGCGACTGAGAGTCAGCGAGTCGGCTGTCGCTCCAGGTGGCGGT
>JBOGFE010000408.1:0-3046 GCA_050741935.1 Acidimicrobiia bacterium
GCCCGGGCCAGAGCGTGGATGAAGCGGAACCGGCCCGGTCCGCCGCCCAGGCGCACCAGGCCGCCGGCGGCGGCCTCGTCCACCGCCACCAGGACGTCGTCGGGCTCGAGGCCGGCGGCCAGGGCCACGACGTCGAGGGTGAACTCGTCCCCGGCCAGGGCGGCGACGGTGAGCACCCGCCGGCAGTCCGCCGACAGCCGGCCGATGCGGGCCCCGAGGGTGGCGCCCACCGTGGGCGGCAACCCGTCGGTGGTATCGAGGCCGTAGCGCACCAGCTCCCGGGTGAAGAGCGGGTTGCCGCCCGCCCGTTCGTAGAGCGCCTCCACCACGGCCGCCTCCGGCGCGGCGTCGGACGCCCCGGCGATGAGCTCGCCCACCTCGGCGGCGGTGAGGCCCTCCAGGCCCAGCACCGAGCCGAGCCGCAACAGCTGCGGTCGCAGGCCGGCCAGCTCGCCGCCGGCATCGGAGTCCCGGTAGGTGACGGCCATCACCACCGGCATCGAGCGCAGGGCGGGGGCCACGCCGGCGAGGAGCCGCAACGATGCGGCGTCCGCCCAGTGGAGGTCGTCGAGAACAAGGAGCCGGGGGGCGGCGCCCCCGGCGGCCCGCAGGAGGTCCAGCACGGCGCCGGCCACCTCGACCCGGGCCGTCTCCGGGTCGTCACCGGGTCCCGCGGCCTGGCCGCCCGTGACCACGTCGATCCAGCGGGCGCGATCGGCCAGCCCGTCCCGGAGCGCGGGCCCGCCGGCCAGCACCTGGCGGAGGAGCTGGCCCCAGGGCCACAGCCCGGCCACCGACGCCGACTCCCAGCACGACGCCCACGCCACCTCGATCCCCTGTGTCCGGGCCTGGGCGGCCGCCTCCTCGCACAGGCGGGTCTTGCCGATCCCCGCCTCGCCGGTCACCACCAGCAACCCGCCCCGCCCCCGGGAGAGGCCCGCTCAGGACCCGCGCCACCTCACGGAGATGGTCGGCCCGCCCCACGAAGTCGCCGGTGCCCGCCGCTCCCGTCATCCGCCGGCCCCGTCCGCCTCCTCCCAGGGAGGGTTGTACTCCCAATGCCAGGGTTCGACGTCGTAGGGGTAGAAGCCGAAGCGCTCGGCGTTGCGGGTGAGCCAGATCCAGGCCGGCGTCTCCCGGAGGGCGTCGACGTACTCGCTCTCGATCGGGTAGCCGAGGTGGCAGTCGATGGCCCGTCCGCTCTGGTGGGCGCTCGTGCCCGGGCGGGCCACCCACATGCAGGCCAGCTCCGGGTCGCAGTACTTCTGGAGCGCCCCCCGCCACAGCCAGTCCTGCTCCTCGATGCTGCGGTAGCCGGAGACGGGCAGCAGGAGGGGCGCCTCGATGCCGTCGGCCCGGGCGGCCGCCGTCAGCTCCGCCCAGGCCGCCGCCGCCAGCCGGTGCAGCGGCACGCTGGGGCGCTCGTGGCCGGGGACGTCGACCAGATCCGCCGGGTCCGGCGGGGTCTTGTCGGTCACGCGCTCGCCCCCGGGGCGCTCGACGGGAACGGGATGGAAGGCAGTGGTGTCATCGATGGGCCGGAGACTACCGGCCGGTTTTCGCGCCTCCGGGGACCGTCAGGGGCGCTGAGCCGGCCCCGCCGCGGCGATCCGGCGCCGCCCCAGGTCCACGTACTCCGGGTCGATGTCGAAGCCGACGTAGTGGCGGCCCGTCCGGAGGCAGGCCAGCGCCGTCTGGGCCGCCCCGCAGAAGGGGTCGAGGACGACGTCGCCGACGTAGGTGTAGAGCTCGATCAGGCGCCGGGGCAGCTCGACGGGAAACGGGGCGGGATGGCCCACCGACCGGGCCGACTCGGGTTGGATGCGCCAGGTGTCGAGCGTGAAGGTGCGGAAGTCGTCGCCGCTGATCGAGTTCTCCCAGGGGAGGCCGCGGCGCTCCCGTTCCTTGCGGGACAGCGCCCGGTCGAAGCGGCCCTTGCTCGCCACCACCACCCGCTCGGTGACGTCGCGCAGCACCGGGTTGGCCGCCGAGGCGTATGAGCCCCAGGCGCAGTTCCCGTTGGCGCCCTCGGCCTTGACCCAGACGATCTCACCCCGGAGCAGGAACCCGAGATCATCCTGGAGGATCGAGCTGACGTCGCCCGACAGCGACCGGTAGGGACGCCGGCCCAGGTTGGCCACGTTGACGGCCATCCGGCCCCCGGGCTCCAGCACCCGGCGGCACTCGGCGAACACGTCCCGCAGCATCCCCAGGTAGTCGTAGTAGGAGCCGGGCACGTGGCCCTCGCCGAGCGCCTCCTCGTACTCCTTGCCGGCGAAGTAGGGCGGTGAGGTGACCATGAGGGCGACGCAGTTGTCGGGCAGCGCCGCCAGGTCCCGGCTGTCGCCGGCGAAGAGCCGGTCCTTGACCGGGCACTCGGCCACGGTCTCGTCGGCGGAGAGCTCCGGGGCCTCGAAACGCCGGTAGAAGCCGGTGGCGTCGTGGCTCTCCCGGCGGGAGACCCCGAAGGCGGATGTCCGGGTCGGCGCCCTCCGCCTCTCCCCCGCCATCGCCGCCTCCCGATCCTGTCCGGGCCCGGCCCGGACAACGCCCTCGCCTGACCCCGGAAATTACACGCCTGTCGAGACAGAATGGCGCACATGTTCGCCGGGGTCGACGTTTCGGAGCGGCGGGGGCTCGACATCGTGGTGCTGGACGGGGACCGGAGGGTGACCGGCCCGCCCTGGCGGGGCGTCCCCCCGGCCGGGTTGGCGGCCATCCTCGGCGAAGTGGCGCCGGTGGCGGTGGCCATCGACTCGCCACCGGGGTGGGGCCGCACCGGCGGCAGCCGGCAGGGGGAGCGCGAGCTGGCCGCCCTCGGCGTCTCCTGCTTCCGGACGCCGTCGGACCCCCAGCTCCGCCAGCGGCCCTTCTACAACTGGATGCGGGTGGGCCACGCCGCCTTCGCCGCCGCCGGCCGGGCCGGCTACCACCTGTACCGGGGCGGGCCGGTGACGGGCTGCGCGCTGGAGGTGTTCCCCCACTCCACGGCCGTGGCCCTGGCCGGCGCCCGCCCACCGGCGGGCACCGTCCGGCGGCTGAGCGC
>JBOGFE010000409.1:0-12906 GCA_050741935.1 Acidimicrobiia bacterium
GACCATGGCTGAGCCAACCTCCTGTCTGCGGGCAGCTGGGGCCGGTCAGGCGCCCACGGCGGCGAGGCGCACCGGCGGTGCTCCCCGGGGGGCGTCGTCCCAACGAACGTCGAGCCGGAAGGCGTGACGCTTCTCGGCGATGCGGGCCTCGTGGGGGACCAGGTCGGCCAGCATCACGGCCAGCTCGTCCTCGAGGTTCCCGGCCGGGCGGTAGCCCAGGTCGGCCAGGGCCTGGTGGTCGGGCTCGTAGTAGTGCTCCTCGGCCTCGGTCCGGGGGTTGTCCACCGGCACCACCCGGGCGTTGATGCCCAGGCCGGTCGCCGTCCGGCGCACCGCCTCGGCCAGCCCGGCGATGTCGTGGACCTCGGCGAACTGGTTGAACACCCGGTACTCCCCCGCCACCGGCGGGTTCTCCAGGGCCAGGGTGAGACACTGCATGGAGTCCCGCAGCGACAGGAACCCGCGCTTCTGGTGCCCGGCGCCGTACGGGGTGATGGGATGGCCGGCGACCGCCTGGCAGCAGAAACGGTTGACCGCCGTCCCGAAGCACTCGTCGAAGTCGAGCCGGGTGGCCAGCCGCCAGTCGTCGCCCATCTCGGGGATGCGGGTGCCGTAGACGACGCCCTGCATGACGTCGGTGGCGGCCAGGCCGTAGAGCTTGCAGGCCAGCATGATGTTGTTCGACCCCGCCACCTTCGACCAGTGGTAGAAGGAGCCGGCCTGGCGGGGGAAGGGCATCCGGTCGCGCCGCCCCCGGTACTCGACCTCGAAGAACCCCTCCGGGATGGGCACGTTGGGGGTGCCGTACTCGCCCATGGTCCCCAGCTTGAGCAGATGGGCGTCGGGCACCACGTCCCGGATGGCGTAGAGGAGGTTGAAGGTCGAGGTGATGTTGTTGTTCTGGACGAAGGTGGCGTGGTGCACGTCGAGCATGGAGTACGGCGCCGACGGGCACTCGCCCAGGTGGACCACGGCGTCGGGCTGGAACTCGGCCAGGGCCCAGGCGACGCCGGCGTAGTTGGTGAGATCGAGGGAGAAGAAGGTCAGGTCGGTGCGGTACCGGTCCCGGAACGCCTCCCGCCGCTCACCCATCGGGGCGATGGGCAACGCGCTCCACGACCCCATCTCCCCCACCCAGCGCCGGCGCAGGAAGGCGTCGGCGCCGGCCACCTCGTGGCCCCGGGCGGTCAGGTGCTGGGCCAGGGTGAAGCCCAGGTAACCGTCGACTCCAGCGATGAAGACTCTCACGTCACACCTCCAGGGATGGGACAGCGATGAACGGGAAGGCTCCGGCGCGTCGATCCCCGGGGGGCGTCGCGCAGAGCCAGGGTCAGAACCGCCTCGAAGGCGATGTAGGCCAGCACCAGCCGGTAGACGAGCGTGAGGGGGGCGTAGGGCAGGGCCCACCAGTGGCGGTGGAGCAGGAGCAGGACCACGGCCCCGACCACCTGCACCCCGACCACAAGGCGGGCCACGGCGAAGATCTCCCGCATCGACAGGACCGACGGGTCGGCCACCTCGACGGCCGCCGATCCGACCAGGAGCGGGATCATGACGCAGCGCCGGCAGGCGTTGAACAGCGACTGGGGCAGCATCCAGGTGGCCCGCACGCCCTGGCCCATGCGGATGGCCGACAGGTTGCGGGCGGCCATGTGGAACCGGCCCCGGGTCCAGCGCTGGCGCTGCTCGGACAGCTCGGCCAGCGTGCCCGGGCACTCGGTGCGGACCCGGACCCGGGCGTCGGTCACGATGCGGTACCCGAGCCGGCCGATCCGCATGGTGATGTCGGAGTCCTCGCCGTTGAAGCCCGAGCCGAAACCTCCCAGCTCGACCAGGAGCGACCGGCGGTAGGCGGCGATCGACCCCGGCATCACCGTGGTGCCGTCGAGGGCGCTCTGGGCCACCCGGAAGAAGGCGATAGCGGTCAGGACCTCGATGAGACGCAGGGCCTCCAGCCACCGGGGCCCGCCCTCCTTGGGTAACGGGAACCCCCCGACCCCGCCCACCGACCGGTCCCAGAAGCGGGGGACGACCGTGGCCAGCAGTGAGGGCTCGACCTCGGTGTCGGCGTCGATGCGGACCACCAGGTCCTCGGTGATGCGGGCCAGGCCGAAGTTGAGCGCCTTGGCCTTGCCCGGCGTGGGGCAGTCGATTACGGCCCCGTCGAGGTGGGCACAGGCGGCCAGGGCGGCCCGAGCCACGGCGCCGGTGGCGTCGGTGGAGGCGTTGTCGACGACGTAGGCGGTGCAGCGGCCGTCGGGGTGCCGGGCGGCGGCGGCGTCCAGGGAGCGGATGCAGGCCTCGATGCCGTGGGCTTCGTTGAAGGCGGGGACCAGGAAGGCCACCGAGAGGCCCGGCCCCGCGGTGGGGAGGGAGCGCTCCTCCAGAGCGGAGAGCAGCCGCAGCAGGCAGACCAGAGCGGCGAGGCCGACCACCAGGTCGTGGGAGATCCAGCCGTTGAAGGGAACCGACACTTCGCCCAGGAACAGCGTGCGCAGCCCCCGCCAGGCGACGACGACGGCCAGCGCCCCTCCGAGGCCGGTGCCGAGTACGGGGAGGGTGGTTCCCGCACTGCGCCGGCGGGTGGTCACCCGCACGCCCCCCGGTAGCCGGCGGTGGGTGAGCACGGTGACGACCACCACCACCACGCCGAGGAAAGCGGTGGCCACCCCCGGGCCGGGGGCCAGGGGGGCGGGGAGCGCGGATCCGGCCGCGGCCACGGCCGTGTCGAGGGCGACCACTCCGAGCCCGTAGGCCCCGACCGACCACAGGGCCAGGCGGAGGCGGGCGGCGGCCGTCCCGACCGAGGCGGCGGCCAGCAGCCCGAGGAGGAGCGCCATGAAGGGCCGGAAGGAGAGCGAGGCGCCCGGGCCCGCCACCTCCGCCACCGGGGTGCCGCTCCAGGCCGACAGCGCCGCGGCGTAGAGCCGGGTCAGGCCGGGGAGCCAGGGCAGCGAGGCGACGCAGGCGGCGGCGTAGCCGGCGAGGAACACCGGCGCCAGCCACACCGGGCGCCGCACGGCCAGGCCGGCCGGGGCGGTGTCGGTGGAGACGTAGGAGGCGGCGGGCACGGTCAACGGAACTCCTCTTCCAAGGAAGTCGCTCGTCTAGGTCGCAGGCGGCGTAGGGATCTAGGCGCGCCGGCAAAAAAAAGGGGGTGGTGGGGTCAGGCTTCGGGTTCCAGCTCCGGGGGCGGTCCGCTGTCCGCCCCCGGAGCTGGTGCACCCGACATCGGGCCGCGCGCTGGTCGCGGCCGGAGTGGCTAGAACTCGCAGTCGTCCAGGTCGTCGTTGTCGTCGGCGGTGCAGGTGTCCTCGTCGTCGCCGCCGTTCATGTCGTCCTCGGAGCCACCGTCGACCCCGTTGAGGGTGTCGTCGTCGTCCCCGCCCTGCATGCGGTCCTCACCGGCACCGCCGGTCAGGACGTCGTCGCCCTTCCCGCCGTAGAGGTTGTCGGTCCCGGCATCGCCGTGGATGGAGTCGTCCCCCTTGTCGCCCCAGATGCGGTCGACCCCGGTCCCGCCGACGACGGTGTCGCCACCGCTGTCGGCACAGATGACGTCGTTGCCGCCGGCCCCGTCGATGTAGTCGCCGTGGCTGCTGCCGATGATGACATCGGCCCCTGCGGTGCCGATCAGGGTCACCGGACCGTGCTGATCCGAGGCATCCAATGAGGGGCTGGAGGCCAGCTGCCCGTTGCACGTGCCACCGAGGGCGTGAGCCGTCGGAAGCAGGCCCAGCCCCGAGAACGCCATGGTCACGAAGATGACGGCAACCCGGCTCCTCGTGGCCTGTTGATCGCTCCGACCTGCCATGTTGCAGTCTCCTTTCCCGCCGTCCTCAGTCGCCGGCGGAGTGCTGTGTTCCCTGGTGGTCTCTGGCCCCGAGGGATCTCTGCCTGTTCTCGCTTCCGGCCCACTGGCATTTCTTTCCACCAATGGCACCTGTGCTGCCGAAAGTCACAACCTTGTCCGCAGTGGCTTTTGGCACCAGTGGTAACAGTACGCTCTTTTTGGCGTACTGACAATCACTTCGCAGAAATTATCGCAACTGACAGGGTCTCTAGGAACCTGCGCTCCCGGCCCAGCCCGGGAGCAGGCGGAGCGCATTCCCCGCCACCTGGGGCAGGCCGGCCAGCCCGGCCAGCCCGTCCGCCACCAGGCGCTCGGAGACGAAGGGGAAGTCGGTGCCGAGACACAGCCGTTCGGTTCCGGCCAGGGCCAGCAGCGCCGGGAGGGCGTAGGGGTTGGCCACCCCGGCGGTGTCGTAATGGAGCCGGCGCAGGGAGGCGAGCACCCCGGCCGGCGCCCGGAGGGCGGGCTCGGGCGATCGGGCCCAGGCCGCTTCCAACCGGGACACGATGTAGGGGGCGAAGCCGCCGCCGTGGGCGCAGACGAAGCTGATCCCCGGGTGGGCCTCCAGCGTTCCCGACAGGATCAGGTTGGCGATGGCCCGCGTCGTGTCGGCCACGAACTCGACGGCGAAGACGGGGATGTCGAGCCCGGGTGGCGCTCCCCCGGCCGGGGAGGTCGGGTGGAGGAAGGCCGGCGCCCGCCGCTCGTCGAGCGCCGCCATGAGCGGCTCGAGGGTCGGATCTCCCGGGTAGCGGCCCCCGGCCGAGGAGAGCAGGGTCACCCCGTGGAGGCCGAGGACGTCGAGCGCGTAGGCGACCTCGGCCACCGCCGCGTCCACATCCGGGAGGGGCAGGCAGGCCAAGGCGGCGAAGCGACCGGGGTGGGCCTCCACGGTCTCGGCCGCCCACTGGTTGCACCGCCGCGCTAGCTCCCGGGCGGCGGCGGGACTCTCGCAGAACGCGACCCCGGGGGTCGACACCGACAGGACGGCGACGTCGATGCCGTGGCGGTCCATGACCTCGAGGCTGTCGCGGGGCCGCCACTCGGGGAAGCGGATGCCGCTCCGGCGGGGGTAGTCCGCCGCCCGGAGGGCCTCCAGGTAGAAGGGGGGCAGGGCGTGGTGGTGGACGTCGATCCTCACGTGGCGGCCACGGTACCGGCGGGCGGGGGTCCCGGGCCGAGGGGACGGCGGGGGCCGGGTACTGTCGCCCTCACCCCGCTCTCCGAGGAGGTCCCATGGCCGAGCCCGTCATCGTCGCCACCGCCCGCAGCCCCATCGGACGGGCCTTCAAAGGGTCGCTCGTCGAGCTGCGACCCGACGACCTGACGGCCGGCATCGTCATGGCCGCCCTGGCCAAGGTGCCCGAGCTCGACCCCTCCGAGGTGGAGGACCTGATCCTCGGCTGCGGGCTGCCCGGCGGGGAGCAGGGCTACAACATGGGCCGGGTGGTGGCCGTCCTGGCCGGGCTGCCCGAAGTGCCGGGCTGCACCGTCACCCGCTACTGCTCGTCGTCGCTCCAGACCATCCGCATGGCTGCCCACGCCATCCGGGCCGGCGAGGGCGACGTGTTCGTGGCCGCCGGCGTGGAGATGGTGTCCCGCTTCGTGAAGGGCAGCTCTGACAGCTCGCCCGACACCCGCAACCCCCGCTTCGAGGAGGCGGGCCGGCGGACGGAGGCCCGCTCCCAGCCGGGAGCCGAGCCGTGGGCCCACAACGAGGACGGCTTCCCCGACATCTACATCGCCATGGGCCAGACGGCGGAGAACGTGGCCCAGCTCGAAGGCGTGACCCGGGAGGAGATGGACGAGTTCGCCCTGCGGTCCCAGTCCCGGGCGGTGGCGGCCCAGAAGCGGGGGTTCTTCGACCGCGAGATCACGCCGGTGGTGCTGCCCAACGGGAACCACGCCACCACCGACGACGGGCCCCGGCCCGACACCGCGCTGGACAAGCTGGCCGGCCTCAAGCCCGTCTTCCGCCCCGACGGCACCGTGACCGCCGGCAACAGCTGCCCGCTCAACGACGGCGCCGCCGCGGTGGTGGTCATGAGCGACACCAGGGCCCGGGACCTCGGCGTCCGGCCCCGGGCCCGGATCGTGGCCAGCGGCGTGTCCGCCCTCGACCCCGAGATCATGGGACTGGGGCCGGTCGAGGCGTGCCGTCAGGCGCTGCGCCGGGCGGGGATGTCCATGGACAACGTGGACCTGGTGGAGATCAACGAGGCCTTCGCCGCCCAGGTCATCCCCTCCGCCCGCCACCTGGGCATCCCCTGGGACAAGCTCAACGTCAACGGCGGTGCCATCGCCCTCGGGCATCCCTTCGGCATGACCGGCGCCCGGATCATGACCACGCTGCTCAACGGCCTGGAGGAGACCGACCAGGTGGTGGGCCTGGAGTCGATGTGCGTGGGCGGCGGCCAGGGCATGGCCATGATCGTCGAGCGGCTCTGATGATGGCGGCGGGCACCCGGTGGGGCCTGGCGCACCCTCGCCCTGGCATCTTCCTTCGGAACACGCCCGCCGCGTGCGGCAGCGGGTTGCCGCCGGTCTGGTGCTGGACGGCGGCCACCTCGTCGTCGGTCGGAGGGGACCCCAACCCCGCCGCGGCGCGGGGAAGCCACGGTCGATGACCAGGGTTCCGTCCGATCCCTTCGCCGGCGCCGCCTTCGAGACCCGGGCCATCCACGTCGCCCAGGAGCCGGATCCGGCGACGGGGGCGGTGTCCGTGCCCATCTATCAGACATCGACCTTTGCCGGTCAGGACGTGGACCGGGACCAGCCGTGGACCTACTCCCGGAGCGGCAATCCCACCCGGGCGGCGCTGGAGGCATGCCTGGCCTCGCTCGAGGGGGCGGGGCACGGCTTCTGCTACGCCAGCGGCCTGGCCGCCGAGGACGCCGTCCTGCGCCTGCTGCTGCGCCCGGGGGACCACCTGGTCGTGCCCCGCGACTTCTACGGCGGGACCTACCGGCTGCTGGCCCGGGTGTGGGAGGCGATGGACGTGACCTTCACGCCCGTCGACCTGACCGACCCGGTGGCCCTCGAGGCCGCCTGGCGGCCCGAGACCCGCCTGGTGTGGGTCGAGTCGCCCACCAACCCCCGCCTCGACATCGTCGACATCGCCGCCGTGAGCCGGACGGCCCGGGCCCGGGGCGGGCGCTGCGTCGTCGACAACACCCTGCCGTCGCCGTGGCTGCAGCAGCCCCTGGCCCTGGGCGCCGACGTGGTGGTGCACTCCACCACCAAGTACCTGGGCGGCCACTCCGACGTGCTGGGCGGCTTCGTCGGCCTCTCCGACGACGGCCTGGCCGAGCGCCTCGCCCTGCTCCAGAGCGCCACCGGGGCCGTCCCCGGGCCCGTCGACTGCTTCCTCGTCCTGCGGGGGGTCAAGACCCTGGCCCTGCGCATGGAGCGTCACTGCCAGAACGCCTCGGCCGTGGCCGCGATGCTGAGCACCCACCCGGCGGTGGAGGCCGTCCGCTACCCCGGCCTGCCCGGGCACCCGGGCCACGGTCTGGCCGCCCGCCAGATGCGGGGCTTCGGCGGCATGGTCAGCTTCACCCTGGCCGGCGGCACCGATGCGGCCAAGCAGTTCTGCGCCGCCACCCGCCTCTTCGCCCTGGGAGGTTCGCTGGGCGGTGTCGAGTCGCTGGTGGCCTACCCGCCGACCATGAGCAGCTTCGCCATGGAGGGCACCGACCTCGCCGCCGACCCCGCCCTCGTGCGCCTCTCCGTCGGCATCGAGGGCATCGACGACATCCTCGCCGACCTCACCCAGGCCCTCGCCGCCACCACGCCCTGACCACCCTGCCCGCGCCCGAGGGCCCCCTCCGGAGGGGGCGCCGGCGAACTGTGCGCAGCCGGCGTGATTCAGTGACGGATCCGGCGCACAGTTCCGAAAATTCCCTCGCACCGGCCGGGGCGTCAGTGGTTCTCTGGCCGCTCATGTCCAGCGCCTTCACCAAGTTCAACCGGATCTCGTCGCGCCAGCACGGCCCGGTGACCCGCGCCCAAGCCCTCAAGGCCGGCGTCACCCACCACCAGCTCCGGTGGCGCGTGAGGAGCGGCGAGCTGCTCACGCCCTACTCCGGGATCGTCGTGCCCGCGTCCGCCCCGCCCTCTCCCCTTCTCGCCGTGATGGCGGCCTGCCTGGCCACCGGCGGGCACGCCTCCGGGGCCTGCGCCGCCGAGCTCTGGGGGCTCCGGGGCTTCGAGGCGGAGGCCGTCGAGGTGACCATCCCGTACGGCAAGGGCAGCCGGCCGCCCGGGCTCATCGTGCACCGGAGCCGGAACCTCGACAGCCGAGACCTGTGCACCATCGACCGCGTCCCGATCACCACCGTGGCCCGGACGCTGATCGATGTCGCCGGCGCCCGTCCGGAGCTCGCCGAGGGCGCTCTGTCCGATGCGATCGTCCGGGCCAAGACGCGGCGGTACCGGGTCGAGTCGGCCCTGGCCCGAGCCGGAACCCGGGGCTGTCCCGGAGCGGCGATGCTCCGTCGGCTGCTGGCCGAACTCGACGTCCCGACCGAGAGCGTCCTGGAGGATGCCTTCGTCGCCCTGATCCGCCGCTATGGGCTCCCCGAACCGAGACGGCAGGTTCCCGTCGCCGGCGGCCGGTACACGCTCGACTTCGGGTGGAGGCCCGCCATGTTCGCCGTGGAAACGGACGGCGGAGCCTTTCACTGCTCGCCTGCCGACCGTCGACGCGACCGCGAGAAGGTGGCCCAAGCCCGCCGGGAGGGCTGGACGGTCCGGCGCGCCTACTGGGACGACGTCACGGCGGGCGCCGACGGGCTCGCCGTCGAGCTGGCGGCGGAGCTTGCCCTGCGGGGACTCTTGGCCGCATGACGAACTGTGAGCGGAACCGGGCATCCAGTAGCAGTTCTTGCGCACAGTTCGGCCTGGCCGGGCCGGTGGTCGCCTGCCAGTGGGTCTTTAGCCGCGCCGGGCGGCGGCCATCGAGGCGAGAACGGCTTCGAGGGCGTCGGGCGGGAGGGGGGCGGAACCGCCGAGGACGGCGGCCCGCAGCTCGGCCTCGGCGCCTTCTTCGAGGACGACGACCAGGTTGGCGGCGGCCTCGGGGCCGGCGTCGAAGGTGAGGACGCCGTGGTTGCCGAGCAGCACGGCCCGGGTGTGCGGGTCGGCCCCCAGGGCCGAGGCGATGCCGGCGACGGACTCCGGTGAACCCCGGGGCGCCCAGGGGACGACGGGCACGTCGGTGGCCTGGCCGAAGCGCATCACGGCCTCGTAGCGGCAGGGCAGGGCCCGCCCGGCGACGGCGAAGCCGGTGAGGGCGGGCGAGTGGGTGTGGACGATGGCACCGACCTCGGGCCGCTCCCGGTAGACCACGGCGTGCATGCCGACGACCTCCCGCGACCCGGGCTGGAGCTTGTCGTCGTGCTCGGTGCCGTCGAGGCCGACGACGGCGAAGTCGTCGGTCGAGATCCCCCGCAGCACGCCGGTGGTGGTGAGCAGCATGCGGTCGTCGGTCAGGCGGGCCGAGAGGTTGCCGTGCCCGGTGTGCGACATCACCCCGGCGGCGAACAGCCGCTCGACGGCGGCGACGAGGGACTCGGCGATCCCCTTCGTTTCCGGGCCACCCCCTCCCCCGGTCACGGCCTCTCCATCCACTCGGCCACGGCGGCGCCGATCTCGGCACCGGAGTCCTCCCAGGCGTCGAGGAACCGGGCGTGCTCGGCCAAGGTGTAGCGGTCGGGACCCGACGGCTCGAGCTTGTCCGAGTCGCCCATGCCGATCAGGTCGGGCGCCAGGCACCGCCCCAGCCCGGACCGAGCGGGGATCACGTCACGTCACAGGACGAGCTCGGCGACGGCCCGCAGCAGCGGCGGCGGCCCGGAGACGAGCATGGTGGTGATGACGGTCTCCTTCCAGGCTTCGAGGTCGTCGCGGATCTTCTCGGGCGGGCCGACCAGGGCGAACGCCTCCACCATCTTCAGGGGGATGGAGGCGATGGCCTCCGCCTTGTTGCCGGCCAGGTACAGCTCCTGGATGCGGGCCGCCTCGGCTTCGAAGCCGGCCCGGGCGATGGCGTCGTAGTGGAAGTTGGCTCCCTTGGCGCCCATCCCGCCGGCGTAGAGGGCGAGGTGGGGCCGCACCATGTCGGCCGCCGCCTCGACGTCGGGGTTCATCACCACCGGCGCCATGCACACCACCTCGAACTCCGACGCCGGCCGCAGGTCGGCGACCCGCCGGGCGAACCCCTCGGCCAGCCGCTCCCGGTACCAGGCGTTGTCCCGGGGGGAGACGAGCATGGCCACCCACCCGTCGCAGATCTCGGCCGCCAGGGCCACATTCTTCGGGCCCTCGGCGCCGAGGAAGATCGGCAGGTCACCCCGCCGGGGATGAAGGGTGGACTTGAGCGACTTGCCCAACCCGGCCCCGCCCGGATGCGGCAGGGTGTAGTGGTCGCCCCGGAAGGCCACCGGCTCCGCCCGCCGGATGGTCGTGCGCACGATGTCGACGTACTCGCGCGTCCGGGCCAGGGGCTTGGGATAGGGCTGGCCGTACCAGCCTTCCACCACCTGAGGGCCGGAGGCTCCGAGGCCGAGGATGAACCGGCCCTCGCTCAGGTGGTCCATGGTCATGGCCGCCATGGCGGTGGCCGTGGGCGTGCGGGCGGGCATCTGGCAGATCCCCGTGCCCAGGCGCATGCGGGTGGTCCGCGCCCCCCACCAGGCCAGCGGGGTGAGCGCGTCGGAGCCGTAGGCCTCCGCCGTCCACAGCGAGTCGAACCCGAGGCGCTCCGCCTCGGCGACGGCCTCGACCGTCCCCGCTGGCGGACCCGACGACCAGTAGCCGATGCCGTAGCCCAGCTTCACGCTCCGCCCTCGTACTTGAACGACACCTTGACCTTGGCCCGATAGGCGGTCACGCCGCCGTTCTCGATCTGCATGTCGAGCTGGCTGACCTCGGCGATGCGAAGGTCCCGCAGGCTCTGGCCGGCCCGGGCCACGGCGGCGGCCGCCGCCTTCTCCCACGACTCCGTGCTCGTTCCCACCAACTCGATGACCTTGTAGACGCTCTCGGCCACAGGTGCCTCCTTCCCGGGGGCCGGGGTGAAATCCCCGGCCAATGAGGAAACCGTCACCCTACTTCCGGGAGCGCACCCCCCTTCCTAACGGATCCTCAAGGAGCTTCAGGCCCGACTCCGACCTGCCGAAAATCTGTGACGAAGGGGCCCTGATCGACCGAAAGGACCCATTGTGCGCATGACCACTTCCCGTATCCGCCGGCTGGTTCTGACGGGCCTGGCCGCCGCCATCCTCACCTCCGGCGCCGGCCTCGCCGCAGCCGACACCGAGCCGACTCACGTCGACCAGGTGGAGGCCGCCTCCCTGACCCGGGCCACCGGGTCCCTCCCCGGCACCGACACGCCCATCCCCGCCGCCGCCGGCGTGCTCCTGGTCGCCAGCGCCGGTCTGGCCTGGGTCGTGCGCCGCTCAGCGCCGGGCGCCCAGGCCTGAGTCGCCGGCGAAGTGGCAGGCGACGGGATGACCGTCGCCCCGGTCCACCAGCTCGGGTGACTCCTCGGCGCAGATGTCCTGCGCCAGCCAGCACCGGGTGCGGAAGCGGCAGCCCGACGGGGGCGATGCCGGGCTGGGCACGTCGCCGGCCAGGGTGATGCGCTGCCGGCGGCCCCGCCGCCGGGGATCGGGGTCGGGCGCGGCGGAGAGCAGCGCCTGGGTGTAGGGATGCCCCGGCCGTTCGTAGACGTCGGCCGCCGGCCCGCTCTCCACGATCCGCCCCAGGTACATGACCGCCACCCGGTCGGAGATGTGGCGCACCACCGACAGGTCGTGGGCGATGAACAGGTACGTGAGCCCGAGGGCGTCCTGGAGGTCGGCCAGCAGGTTGACGACCTGGGCCTGGACGGAGACGTCGAGGGCGGACACCGGCTCGTCCAGGACGAGGACCTCGGGGCGCAGGGCCAGGGCCCGGGCGATCCCCACCCGCTGGCGCTGCCCGCCGGAGAACTGGTGGGGGTAGCGGTTGGCGTGGGCGGGTTCGAGCCCGACCTGCTCGAAGAGGTCCTCCACCCCCCGCCGGCGGCCTTCGGCGGGGAGGGCGTCGGGATGGATCCGCCACCCCTCGGCCACGATGTCGCCCACCGTCATGCGGGGGTTGAGCGAGGCGTAGGGGTCCTGGAACACGACCTGCATCCGGCGCCGCAGCCGGCGCAGGCCGGCCCGGTCGGCGGCGGTGACCTCCTCACCGTCGAGGGTCACCCGGCCCGACGTCGGCTCCTCCAGGCGCAGCACCAGCCGGGCCAGGGTCGACTTGCCGCAGCCCGACTCCCCCACCAGCCCGAGCGTCTCCCCCCGGGCCAGGGCGAAGCTCACCCCGTCGACCGCCTTGACCGCCCCCACCTGCCGGCGCCACACCACCCCCCGGGTGAGGGGGTAGTGCTTGACCAGGCCGTCGGCCGAGAGCCCTTCAAACGGCACGGGAGTGGACCTCCTCGGCCCGCCAGCAGGCGGCGGCCCGCTCCCCCGTGGACTGCAGCGGGGGCAGGTCGACCCGGCAGCGCTCGACCACCCAGGGGCAGCGGGGGTGGAAGGGACAGCCCGGCGGGATCCTCGACAGGCTGGGCGGCGCCCCGGCGATCGGCTCGAGGCGCTCCCCCGGGCGGCGACCGGGCATGGAGGCGAGCAGGCCCTGGGTGTAGGGGTGCCGGGGGGCCACCAGCACATCGGCGGCCGGACCGGTCTCCACGATGCGCCCGGCGTACATGACCGCCAGCCGGTCGGCCACCTCGGCCACCACCCCCAGGTCGTGGGTGATGAGCAGGAGGCCCATGCCGGTCTGGGCCCGCAGGCTGTCCAGCAGCTCGAGGATCTGGGCCTGGACGGTGACGTCGAGGGCGGTGGTGGGGTCGTCGGCGATGAGCAGCCGCGGGTCGAGGGCGAGGGCCATGGCGATCATCACCCGCTGGCGCATCCCGCCCGAGAACTGGTGGGGATAGGCGCCCACCCGCCCCGCCGCCCCCGGGATGCGCACCCGCTCGAGGAGCTCCACCGCCCGGGCCCTGGCTT
>JBOGFE010000410.1:0-4928 GCA_050741935.1 Acidimicrobiia bacterium
CCAACCCCAGGATGAGACGGAGCGAGAGCTGGGCCTGCCGGCGTGGTGCGAGTCGTTGCATGTTCAGTTTGACGGCTCCATGCGGCCTTTGGTTCCCCGCCGCTCGAGGGAGTTTCCGGAGCCCCGGCTGTTCCTCACACCATGCGTGCACGCCAACTGCCCGCAATGCTCCCCACACCACGAAGTCGTCAGCCGCTTGCCCGGCCCTCCTGATGCAGATGGGGCCAACGAGCCCATGACGTCTCACCCATTGCTGCGTGCGAGATCACTAGGACCCAGAGTCAAGACCCAGTCCGCCACAAGGAGACCTTGGAAAGTCTGGATTCGTACACAGAGCCTGAGACCTACCGGTCGACGGCGGGAGCGGCCAGCCGGGAGGCGGCCACGGCGCCGACCGTCGAGCCCAGCACCGCCCAGCGACCGAGCTTGGGCAGCGTGGAGAAGGCGAGGAGGGTGGCGACGAGATCGCCGGCGTCGGCCATGCCGCCGCCCTCGACCCAGCCCCGGACCGGCGCCTCGTGGCGGAGGGCGAGGATCACGCCGAGGCCGAGGGCGATGTCCCGGGCGCCCAGCGCCCGGCCCAGCAGCTTGGCCCGCGGCCGCCAGGCCACCTCCCGCCCCACCCAGGGCCGGAGCGGAACCGCGGGCGTGAGGACGGCCGTGACCCCGAGGCCGATACGGCCCCAGGCGACGGAGGCGGCCAGCCGGCGGGCGGCTTCACGGTCCATATCCAACGGAGGCTACCGGTTGGAGGGTCCGGCCCTCACCCCGGGGCTGCGTCCTTTTGGGGACGGCGGCCCCGGCTGGAGATGAGGACGGGGGTCATCAGATCGAAGTCGGGGTCGTCGAGGAGCCCGTAGGCCCGGGCCAGCTCACGCTCGCTGACCAGCCCGGCGGCCAGGAGCCTCGGCTGGAGGGCCTCGATCGACTGGCGGTACCACCGGGCGTAGGGCGAGCCGCCCTGGACCACCGACAGGCCCCCCCGGCCCTCGACGTCCACCAGGCCGGCGGCCCGGAGGCGCCGCGGCAGGCGCCGCCCGAAGGCGGGATCGAAGCCGGTGCCGGCCAGCAGCTGGTGCATGGCCCGCTCCACCCGGGCGAACCCCCGGGCCCCGAAGGCGCCGGCCGCCCCCGAGGTGGTGAAGTCCAGCTCCTCGACCACCAGCCAGCCGCCGGGCACCAGGGCGGCGACCAGGTTGGCCATGGCCCGGTCCTTGTCGGCGACGTGCTGGAGCACGAGGCGGGCGTGGGCCACGTCGAACTCCCCGGCCAGGGGCGGGTCGGCGACGATGTCGTGGCGGGCGACCTCGTAGCCCGCCCCGGCGTCGAGGAAGCGGGGGTCGATGTCGGTCGCCACCACCCGGCCGGTGGGACCGGCGCGCCCCGCCATCCACCGGGCCATGGACCCGGCGCCGGCGCCGACCTCCAGGCCGCGCCGCCCGGCGGCCATCCCCACCGACTCCAGCTGGCGGATGGAGATGGGGTCGAGAAGCGTCTCGGCCAGCACCATCCGGTCCCGCTCACCGGTCCAGGCGGGGTCGAACCCGTAGGACGAGGCCAACGGCGAGCGGCTAGGGACCGGCCGGCGGCCGGCGACGGGTGGGGTCGGCACGCAGCTCGGCCTCCCGCTCGCGCATCGCCTCCCGACCCTCGGTCCAGGCGGCCTTGAACTCGTCCTTGGCCGAGGCGGCGGCCCGGGTGGCGACCGCCGGCGGCGTGTAGCTCTTGAGGAACCGGCGCATCTTGCGGCGCACCCACACCGAACCCGACGCTCCCATCCCCATCCCCATGACGATCCAGCGCACCCGTTTGAACAAGGTCACCCTCCCCGCCGGCCCAGCCGGCGCCCCGCCCTTCCGATACCGGATAGTAGAGCCAGCATCTTCACCAGCGGATTCGAGAAGGTCACATAAGCGAGCCGGGACGCCCCTTCCACGGTGCGGGTGACCGACTCGGCCGCCCCCACCAGGTCGCCGGCCCGTTCGAGGTGGGCGCTGGCCTGGGCGGCGTCGCCCCGCAGCTCGGAGAGGAGGGCCACCGCCTCGTGGTTGAGGTCGGCGAGCACGGCGGTGAGCGAGGCCAGGGTCCGCAGCACGGAGCGGAGCACCACCACCAGGGCCAGGGCGAGCAGGACGGCCAGCGCCGCCACCGCCACCGCCGCCCATTCCGCCGCGCTCAACCGTTCTCCTCGTCGTCGTCGGGGGGGACCGCCCCGGCCCCGGGCCTGGCCTGGGAGAGCGCCGCCTCGGCCCCGTGGGCGCTTGGATGGTAGTAGCGCCGGCGGGCCACGCCTTCGGGCAGGTACTGCTGGGGCACCCAGCCCCGGGGGTCGTCGTGGGGGTACGCGTAGCCCTTCCCGTGCCCCAGGCCCTTGGCCGCCTGGTAGTGCGAGTCGCGCAGGTGGACGGGGACCTCGCCGGCGGGCGCCTCCCGCACGTCGCGCATGGCCGCCCCCAGGGCGGTGATGACCGAGTTCGACTTGGGCGCGGTGGCCAGGTAGATGACGGCGTGGGCCAGGTTGAGCTGGGCTTCGGGAAGGCCGACGAACTCGACCGCCCGGGCGGCGGCGTCGGCCACCAACAGGGCCTGGGGGTCGGCCATGCCGATGTCCTCCGAGGCCAGGATGACCAGGCGCCGGGCGATGAAGCGGGCGTCCTCGCCGGCGTCGAGCATGCGGGCCAGCCAGTACAGGCCGGCGTCGGGGTCGGAGCCCCGCAGCGACTTGATGAAGGCGGAGATGATGTCGTAGTGCTCGTCGCGCCCGTAGCGGACGGCCCGCAGGGCGATGGCGGTCTCGGCGTCGGCCAGGGTGATGGTCGACCGCCGGTCCTCGGCGGCCAGGGCGGCGGCCACCTCCAGGCCGTTGAGGGCGGCCCGGGCGTCGCCGTCGGAACGCCCGGCGAGGTGGGCGGCGGCATCGTCGTCGATGGCCAGCCCCTCCGCTCCCAGGCCCCGGTGGGGGTCGGCCAGCGCCCGGTCGATGAGCCGCCGGAGGGCGTCCTCGGAGAGGGCCTCGAGCCGGAACAGCGTCGAGCGGGACCGCAGCGGTCCGTTGACCTCGAAGAAGGGGTTCTCGGTGGTGGCGCCGATGAGGATGACGAGCCCGTCCTCGACATGGGGCAGGAGGGCGTCCTGCTGGGTGCGGTTGAACCGGTGGATCTCGTCCAGGAACAGGATGGTGCGCTGCCCCTGCTCCCCCAGGCGGCCCCGGGCCCGGCCCACCACTTCCCGCACCTCCTTCACGCCCGCGGAAACAGCCGACATGGGCTCGAAGGCGGCGGCGGTGGTCTCGGAGATGAGCCGGGCGATGGTCGTCTTGCCCGTCCCCGGCGGCCCCCAGAGGATGCACGACGACAGCCGGTCGGATTCGATGAGCGCCCGCAGCGGCCGGCCCGGCCCCACCAGCTGCTCCTGGCCGACCAGTTCGTCGAGGCTCTTCGGCCGCATGCGCGCCGCCAGCGGCGCCTTCCCAGCCAGCCGCCCCAGGGCGGCGGCAGTGAAGAGATCGTCGGGGACCGGGGCCATTGGTCTCCACGCTAGGCGGGACGGACCGCCAAGGCCTGAGGTGCTGGCGATCGTCGTGGCAATGCCACATGAATCGCGATCGCCTGATTGCGACTCGGGCGGTGGAATCCGACATCGCTCCTGGCCGGAACTGAACCGGGCCTGAAGGCATCGCGCCTGTCGTGCCGAAAGACTGGGCAATCATGCGTCCAGGAGGCCTGATCCGCCGATGCCGGTTTCGACCCTCAATCCAACGATCACAGCGCCGCCGGCCCAGGGCCGGCCCGCCCCCTCTCGCGGCGGGCTGGGCGTGACGATCCGCCTTGGGCTGGCCGGGCTGGCCGTCTTCCTCGTGGTCGGGAACGTGGTCATCGTCGGGCTGTCGGCCTGGGCCCGGAGCACCGTCGTGACCACGCCGGCGCCGGCGGTGGCCGGCGTCCGCAACTTCCGGGTCGTCGACGACCACCTGTGGCGGGGGGCGGCCCCCTCGGTGCGCGGCTACGAGTCACTGGCCGCCGCCGGCGTGCAGACAGTCGTCGACCTGCGGGCGGAGGAGAACCTCGATGTCGACGAGGCCCGCCTCGGAGCGCTCGGGCTCACCCGGGTGGCCATCCCCATGCGTGACGGCCAGATCCCCACCCCTGACGAGATCGACCGCTTCTTCGCCGCCATCAACGCCAGCGCCGGCCCGGTGTTCGTGCACTGCGGGGCCGGGGTGGGCCGGACCGGAGCCATGGTGGGGGCCTACCTGGTGGCCACGGGTCAGGCGGATGACTGGACGGCGCTGCGGGGGAACCTGGCGGTGGGGCCCCCGTCCCTGGAGCAGGTGGCGTTCGTGGCCGGACTCGACGACGGGGACCGCCCGGGGCCACTCCTGGTCGCCGCCAGCCGGGTCCTCGACGCCCCCCGGCGGATCTGGTCCCGGCTGCGGGGCTGACCTCGTCGCCATCGCCTGTTCCCACCCCCTTACTCCGGGGTGGGGTCCGCCCGGAAGGACACCACCGCCGCCTGGACCCGGTCGAGGGCGGCGTCCTCCAGGCAGCCGTGGAGCTTGCGCACGGTGTGCTCGCCGATGTGGGCGGGCACGACCAGGTGCATCCGGGAGCCCCCGAGGTCGGTGACGGCCGGCTCGGGGTAGCGCTCCCGCAGGCTGCCGACGCAGGTGTGCCAGAGGGACGTGGCCACCCCGGTGGGGGCGGCGCCGGCCAGCTCCCCGCGCAGGTCGAGCTCGACGACGGTCTGCACGCCGGCACGGGTGACGTCGGGCCGGGACTGGGTGGCGTCGGACAGCTCGTCGATGCCGTAGGCCGACAGGGCGACGGCGAGCACGCCCGCCGGCCACCACCACCAGCGGGCCCGGGGACGCCGCACGGTCTCGGGCCCGGCGGCGGGAACGGGGCCGAGGAGCCCGCCGGCGGGGAGGG
>JBOGFE010000411.1:0-3940 GCA_050741935.1 Acidimicrobiia bacterium
GTCGTGCACCATGCACGGGTCCGGACGCGCCCCTCGGCCAAGGGGGGGCCCACCAAGGAGGACCGGGGCCGCAACAACGTGCTCGCTCCCGAGCGCAACCTGGCCGTCTTCGACCTGGAGAACACCCTCATCGCCTCCAACGTGGTCGAGTCCTACGCCTGGCTGGCCAGCCGGCGCATGGACCGCGGCGAGCGGGCCCGCTTCGTGGTCCGCATGCTGGCCGAGGCGCCCGGGCTGCTCGCCCTCGACCGGCGCGACCGGGGCGACTTCCTCCGTCACTTCTACCGGCGCTACGACGGGGCGCCGGTCGGCACCCTGCGGGCCGACGCCTGGGAGCTGTTCTCCGATCTGTTGCTGGAGAAGGCCTTCCCCGAAGGGCTGCGCCGGGTTCGCCAGCACCGGCGCCTCGGGCACCGCACCATGCTCCTCACCGGGGCCCTCGACTTCGTGGTCGAGCCCCTGCGGGCCCTCTTCGACGACGTGGTCTGCGCCCGCCTCGACGAGGTCGACGGGCGCCTCACCGGCCAGCTGGCGTCGGTGCCGCCCACCGGGGAGGCCCGGGCCATGCTCCTGGCCGAGTTCGCCACCGCCGAGCACCTCGACCTGCGCCAGGCCGTGGCCTACGCCGATTCCGCCTCCGACCTGCCCATGCTGGAGTCGGTCGGGTTCCCGGTGGCGGTCAACCCCGAGCCCAAGCTGGCCACCATCGCCCGGCGCCGGGGCTGGCACGTCGAGCACTGGACGAAGGCCCCGGGCGGCCCCCGGCCCCTGCTCCCCATGGGGGACCGGGTCAAGGCCGGGCGGGGCCCGGGGGTTCGGGGCGGTTTCCGGGGATGAAGGCCCTCCGGTTCTCCCGGTCGCTTCCCCGTTTCGCCGCCGCCCGGGTGGCGGACACGCTGAGCGCCGGAGGCGGCGCCCGCCTGGGGCCCCTGGCCCTGGTGGAGGCGCCCGACCCCACCCCGCCGGCCGCCGGCTGGCACCGGGTCCGTCCCGCGCTGGCCGGGATCTGCGGTTCCGACCTGGCCACCGTCGGGGGGCGGTCGTCGCGCTGGTTCGAGCCCATCGTCAGCTTCCCCTTCGTCCCCGGCCACGAGGTGGTCGGGGCCCTCGACGACGGGGCCCGGGTCGTCCTCGAGCCGGTGCTCGGCTGCGCCGCCCGGGGAGTCGAACCCCCCTGTGCGGCCTGCGCCACCGGAGAACGGGGTCGCTGTGCCCACATCACCCTGGGCCACCTGCGCCCCGGATTGCAGACGGGATACTGCGCCGACACCGGCGGCGGCTGGTCGACCGCCCTCGTCGCCCACGACAGCCAGATCCACCGGGTGCCCGAGGTGCTCTCCGACGCCGAGGCCGTGCTGGTGGAACCAGCCGCCTGCGCCATCCACGGTGCCCTGCGGGCCGACGTCCCCCACGGCGGTCTGGTGGTGGTGCTGGGGGCGGGGACGTTGGGGCTGTGCACCGTCGCCGCCCTGCGCCGCTTCGCCCAGCCGGGCACGATCGTGGTCGGCGCCAAGCACCCCGAGCAGCGCCAGGAGGCGGCGCGGCTGGGGGCGGAAGTCGTCGTCGAGCCGGGGGAGGTGCGCCGGGCCGTCCGGCGGGCCACCCGCAGCCTGGCCGTGGGCGGGCGCCTGTCGGGGGGGGCCGACGTCGTCGTGGACTGCGTCGGCAACGGCGCCAGCCTGGCCGAGGCGCTGGCCGTCGTCCGTCCCGGGGGGCGGATCACCCTCGTCGGCATGCCCGGGCCCGAGCGGATCGACCTGACACCCCTGTGGCAGCGGGAGGTCGAGCTCGTGGGCGCCTACGCTTACGGCACGGAGGACCTCGGAGTCCGGCGGGTGCGGACCTTCGAGCTCGCCTTCGACCTGGTGCACGGCGCCCGGCTGGGCCGGCTGGTGTCGGCCCGCTACCCCCTGGAGCGCTACCGGGAAGCCATCGAGCACGCGGCCACGGCCGGATCACGGGGTGCAGTGAAAATAGTTTTCGAACCAGGATCCGGCGGGGCAGGGGCCCCCGCCGGCCAAGCGGCGGGCGTGTTCCGAAGGAACCGGGTGCCCGACGCCATGGACAAGGCGCGCATTCGCTGATGTCCCGGCCCGGTTACGTCCTGGAGGTGGACCGCTCCACCCCGCCGGTGCTCTTCCACAAGGGCGAGGGCTTCGGTCTCGAGCGCCTCCCGGTGGGGAGCCGGGTGATCTACCCGCCCGAGCCGACCAGGGCCCTGGCCGATCCCGACGGCGCCGTCCGCCAGGCCCTCCTGAACCCCGTCGGCACCGATCCCCTCCCGGCCCAGCTGCGGCCGGGGATGCGCCTCACCATCGCCTTCGACGACATCTCGCTGCCCCTGCCCCCCATGAAGGCGCCCGACAACCGCCAGCGGGTCATCGAGGCCGTGCTCGACATGGCGGCGGCGGCCGGGGTCGACGACGTCGAGCTCATCTCCGCCCTGGCGCTGCACCGGCGCATGACCGACGCCGAGCTGCGCCACGCCGTGGGCAAGCGGGTCTTCGACGCCTTCGCCCCCCACGGCCTGCTCTACAACCACGACGCCGAGGACCCCGACGGGATGCTCCTCATCGGCCACACCGACGAGGGCGAGCGGGTGGAGATCAACAAGCGGGCGGCCACGTCCGACCTGCTCGTGTACGTGAACATCAACCTGGTGGCCATGGACGGCGGGCACAAGAGCGTGGCCACCGGGCTGGCCGGCTATCCCAGTCTCCGGCACCACCACAACGTCCGGACCATGCAGCACAGCCGGTCGTTCATGGACCAGGAGCGCTCGGCCCTGCACTCCTCGAACTGGCGCATGGGCCGGCTGCTGGCCACCGAGGGCCCGCCCATCTTCCAGATCGAGACGACCCTCAACAACGACACCTTCCCCAAGCCCTTCGACTTCCTCCAGCGCCGGGAGTGGGAATGGTCGGCCCGGGACCGGGCCGCCTACATGGCCGCGGCCTCGGGGATGGAGCGGATGCCCCGCAAGGCCATCCGCAACATCTTCCAGCGCATCGCCTCACCCCACGCCATGAGCTCGGTGCACGCCGGCGAGGTCGAGGCCGTCCACGCCCTGACCACGGCCGACGTCCACCGTGCCCAGCTCGTCCCGGTGTCGGGCCAGACCGACATCCTGACCATGGGGCTGCCCTACATCTGCCCCTACAACGTCAACTCGATCATGAACCCGATCCTGGTCATGTGCACCGGGCTGGGGTACTTCTTCAACCTCTACCGGAACAAGCCGCTGGTGCGGCGGGGCGGCGTCGTGATCATGACCCACCCCACGCCCTGGGATTTCCATCCCGTGCACCACCCGAGCTACCTGGACTTCTTCGAGCAGGTCCTGACCGAGACCACCGACCCGCTCGAGATCGAGGCCAAGTTCGAAGAGGACTTCGCCACCGATCCCTGGTACATCCACCTGTACCGGAACTCCTACGCCTACCACGGGGTGCACCCCTTCTACATGTGGTACTGGGGGGCGCACGCCCTCCAGCACCTGGGCAGCGTCATCGTGGTCGGCGGCGACACGAAGGCGGTGCGGAGGATGGGCTTCAAGCCCGCCTCCACCCTGCGCGACGCCCTGGAGATGGCCGAGGACACCGTGGGCCGGGACCCGAGCATCACCCACCTCCACTGCCCGCCGCTGCTCATGGCCGACGTCACCTGAGATGAAGCGGTCGCCGCTGCGCTTCCCGCTGGGGCCGCCGACCTGGCCGGGGACCGTGCCCCGCCCGCCGGTGGTGTCGCGCCTCGGCTCCGACTTCGACACCGCCTGGGCCCGCACGCCGGCGGCCCGGGTGGTGCGGGCGGGGTGGACCGACTTCGTGCTCCGCCCCGCCGTGCAGATGGTGGCGCAGCCCGAGGTCGACGGCCGCGAGCGCCTCGAGCGCCTGCCGGCGCCGGCCATCTTCGCCGCCAACCACCGCAGCCATCTCGACAC
>JBOGFE010000412.1:0-2968 GCA_050741935.1 Acidimicrobiia bacterium
GTGGTGAGGGCACCCTGCCTCGCCGCCGCACCGGGTGTGATCGTCCCGACGCCCGTCGTGGTCTCGACGCCCCCCGCCGCCGGCGCGGACGGATCCGGGGCTGCCGCGACGGGCGCGGCGGCGTCGACCGCCGCCGCCGGAGCCAGGCTTCCGTTGGCGGCCTCCATCTGGTCCCGGGGCACCCGCGAGCCGCATCCGCTCACGGTCAGGACGACCGCCACCACCGTTGCCATCCGTCGCATGGCCTGGCCCACGCCTCCGCCGCCTCCCCCAGACAAACTGAAATATTGTAAGACGACCTGGTCACCTTGTCACAGCCGCTGGTAGCGTCGCCCCATGTCGGGTGAAGCCGAGAACGTGCTCAACAGCAGGTCGAAGCCGGACGCGTCGTGGAGCACGATCAACCTGGCCGAGGCCATGCCCGGTGTGGCTACGCCGCTGGGATGGAGCTTCTGGGGCCCGGCGGGCGAGCTCGGGGCCCGGGCGCCCTTCCTGGCCATGGGCGCGCTCCCCGCCGCCCAGGCCGGCGTTCCCGACGACCCGGAAGAGCGGGTGATCAACATCTTCTTCGGCCGCGTCGCCGGCCGGGTCGACTTCTTCTGCGAGATGGGCGACCTGATCCCGGGCATCACCGGGGAGGGCATCGCCCGGGACGTGTTCGGGTTCGTCCCCCCCAACTACGTCAGCCGGCCATCGCGCCGGCGCTGGGCGGTGTGCGCGGGGAAGCTGCCCGCCACCTTCGTGCGCATCCCGTCGACCATGCACCGCACCCGCCGGGACACCGAGGCCTGGTGGCGGACCGAGATCACGCGCTCGGCCGGGCTCGACCTGGCCGGGGCCGAGGAGCAGCTGTCCGCCGCCGCCGGGCGCTTCCGGGACACCCTCGCCCTCCAGGCCATCAACGTGGCCTGTGGGATCCAGCCCCTCTACGAGCAGGTGGGGGCACTGGCCAAGGCCGCCGGGGTCGACGGAGCCGGGCTCATGACCGGCCACGGCTCCCACGAGGAGACGGCCGTCATCGGGGACCTGTGGGCGGTGTCCCGGGACCGGCTCGGGGTCGACGCCTTCCTGGCCCGCCACGGTTACCACGGCCCCCACGAGGGTGAGATCTCCGGGGTGGTGTGGTGGGAGGACCCGGCCCCGGTGCACCAGCTGGTCGAGAGCTACCGGAGCCTGGGCGACGACGCCGACCCCGCCCGGACCGTCAGGGCGAGGGCAGCGGAGCGGGCCCAGCTCGAAGCCGGGCTGCTGGCCGGCCTCAGCCGGGCCCGCCAGGCCCAGGCCCGCCTGCTCCTGCGCCTCATCGGGCGCTACCTGCCCCTGCGGGGCGTCGGCAAGGTCGCCTTCCTCCAGAGCATCGACGTCGGGCGGGCCGCCGCCCGCCGGATCGGGGCCCTGCTGGCCGCCGACAGCGTCCTCGCCGATCCCGAGGACGCCTTCCTGCTCACCGTGGACGAGCTGACCGGCCCGCTGCCCCCTGACCCGCAGCAACTGGTGAAGGAGCGGCGGGCCCTGCGGGAGCACTACCAGGGGCTCGAGCTCGTCACCCCCTGCTGGACGGGGACAGCCGAGGCCCGCCCCGTGGTCGTCGCCGAGCGGGTCGACTCCCTCACCGGCGTGGCCGCCTCGCCGGGCCTGGTGGAGGGACGGGCCCGGGTGGTGACCGAACCGGCCGAGGCGGATATGGAACCGGGCGAGATCCTGGTGGCCCACACCACCGACCCGGGGTGGGCGTCGCTCATGTTCCTGGCCAAGGCCCTGGTGGTCGACATCGGCGGCCTGCTCAGCCACGCCGCCGTGGTCGCCCGCGAGCTGGGCATCCCCTGCGTCATGAACACGGGCGTGGGCACCCAGGTCCTGGCCAGCGGCGACCTCGTGCGGGTCGACGGCGACGCCGGGACCGTGGAGGTCCTGGAGCGGTCCTGAGCCCCGCCCAAACACCGCTGGACACTTGTATTACAACTCTTGCAAGTTGTCCGGGTGCGTGACAGGCTGTCGGCATGGTGCTCGCCGCCCTCGGAAACCTCGTCACCATCCGGATCTTCGAGGTGGCGAGCGTCGTCCTCTTCGCCGTCGCCGGCCGCTGGGTGTGGAAGCAGCGCAACCCCTTGTACCTGGGGGCGTTCCTGGGCGGCCTTGCCGTGTTCGGGATGGACTGGTTCTGGGCCACCAACGGCTTCTTCCGGGTGAGCTTCAACGAGCACCTGATCGGGATCCCCGGCATCGGCATGGGTGGCCGGATCGAGCCGCTGGCCGTCCCCCTCAACTACGCCTTCGGTTTCGGCATCCCCGCCGTCCTCTACGCCAAGAACAAGAAGTTCATGGACCAGAAGTTCGGCCGCTGGCAGTACCCGCTGCTGTGGCTCGGTGGGGCGGTGGGCGTGGGCCTCTACGAGATCCCCGTCGTCCACATCCTCGGCATCTGGACCTACAACCAGCTGCCCCGCTACGAGCTGTTGGGCTTCCCCTGGTCCAACTTCTGGCTGGCCGCCAACCTCATCGGCGGTTCGTGTGTGGGGGTGGCCTTCATGGCCCGGTGGGCCAACCTGCCCGAGCGGGCCGGCTTCGGCCTGCGGGACGAGACGACCTGGAAGGGCCTCGTCATGGGCTCCTTCCCCGTCATGACCGCCTTCTACCTGACCGGGACCCTCCAGCTGTGGTGGTACAGCGCCACCCAGCCGTGGGTGAACCCGGCGCCCTTCCCGTTCTAGGTCCCGAGGAGGGGGCGTGAACGAAGCTCCGGTCTACGTCGTGGGCGCGGGACCCTCGGGGCTGGCCGCCGCCTGGCGCCTGCAGCAGTCGGGCCGGTCCGTCGTCGTACTCGAGGCCAACGACGTCCCCGGCGGCAAGATCCGGACCCGGGAGGAGGAGGGGTTCCTCTTCGAGCAGGGGGCCAGCATCCTGCCCGGCGCCTACGAGCACGTGCTGCGCATCGTGGACGAGGCCGGCCTCACCAACGACCTCGAGC
>JBOGFE010000413.1:0-3183 GCA_050741935.1 Acidimicrobiia bacterium
GCCCGGAGCGCACCAGGGCGCCGTGGAGCGTGGGGCCGCCCTCCACCATGGCCTGGAGGACACCGCGGTCCCCGAGGACGGCGAGGGCGGCGGCCAGGTCGACGCCCGATCCGTCACCGGTGGCGGCGACCACCTCGACGTCGGCCCCGGCCTCCAGCCAGCCCTTGACCGCCTCCCGGGCGGCGGCCGCGGTGGTGAGGACCAGGGTGGGGGCCAGGGCGGGATCGAAGAGGGGGCCGGCGGCCGGGACCCGCCCGGTCGAGTCGAGCAGGACCCTCGTGGGTTGGCGGGACACCCCCTCGGCGAGGCGGACGTTGAGCATGGGCCGGTCGGCCAGGGCCGTCCCCGACCCGATGACCACCGCCTGGGAGTCGGCCCGCAGCCGGTGTGTGTCCTCCCGGGCCCCGGGGCCGGTGATCCACTGCGAGGAACCGTCGGCCGCCGCCGTGCGCCCGTCGAGGCTGGCCGCCGCCTTGAGCACGCAGTAGGGCCGCCCGGTCGTGCGGTGGTGGAGGTAGGGGCGCAGGGAGGCGGCGACGGCCGCCGCTCCCGGGCCCACCTCGACGGCGATCCCGGCCGCCCGCAGCCGCTCGATCCCGCCCCCGGTCACGCCGGGATCGGGGTCGGTGACGGCCACCACCACCCGGGCGACGCCGGCGGCGATGAGGCCGTCGGTGCAGGGAGGGGTGCGGCCGTGGTGGTTGCAGGGCTCGAGGGTGACCCAGGCGGTGGCGCCCCGGGCCCGCTCCCCGGCCTCGGCCAGCGCCACCGGCTCGGCGTGGGGCTCGCCCGGAGCCCGGTGGAACCCCGTCCCGACCACCTGCCCGTCGCGTTCCACGACGCAGCCCACCCAGGGGTTGGGCGGAGCGCTGCGGCGCCCCTGCTCCCCCAGATCGAGGGCCATGGCCATGAAATCCACGGGCGTCCTTCTCTTGACCGGTAGGTCAAGATTTTAGTGCCGGGCCGGCGCCGGCTACGAGCCGGTGGGCCCGCGGGCTAGTGGGGACGGCCGCCGGCGAGCAGGTCGAGGGCGTGCGGGAGGGCGGGGAGCACCGCTTCCAGGCACTCGATGGCGCCCTTGGAGGACCCCGGCAGGTTGCAGACGAGGGCGGCGCCCACCGCCCCGCACACCCCCCGGGACAGCATGCCGTGGGGGTTGACGCCCAGGGTCACGGCCCGCATGGCCTCGGCCAGGCCGGGCGCCTCCCGCTCGATCACCTGCCGGGTGCCTTCCGGCGTCAGGTCCCGGGGTCCGAAGCCGGTTCCACCGGTGGTCACCACGAGACCGGCGAAGCCATCGGTGAGCCGGCGCAGGGCGTCGGCCACCGATTCGACCCCATCGGCCGTCACCTCGTGGGCGGCCACCTCGTAGCCCTCGGCCACCAGCCGTTCGGCCAGGGTCCGCCCCGAGGCGTCGTCCCGGGTGCCCGCCACCACCCCGTCCGACACCGTCAGCACCTTCGCCACCATCGCCATTGTTTCCTCCCCGCCTGCAGAAGCTACCAAGCGCGCCACTGTGCACCAGTGGGGTAGGTGTCTTTTGCGTTCTTTGTGAAAGCTAGAGATATTTATGTTGCTAACAACCTGCACTTCTGATAAACCACATATCAATTGCACTAAAGATTCATTCTTTCCACGTCGACAACGGGAGCATCGCATGCATCAGCGACGCAGCATCCGGGTGCTGTGCACCCTGGGCCCCGCCTCCCTGCGGCCCGAGGTCATCACCGGGCTGGAGCAACGGGGTGTCGACATCTTCCGGATCAACCTCTCCCACACGGCCCTGTCCGCCGTGGAGGACACCATCCGCCTCGTGCGGCAACACGCCTCGGTGCCCATCTGCCTCGACACGGAGGGAGCTCAGGTGCGCTGCGGGATCATGGCCCCCGATGTGGCCCTGAGGGTCGGCCAGGCCGTGCGCCTCACCCCCGAGAAGGTGGTGGGCACCGAGGAGTTGATCTCCCTCCGCCCGGCGTCGGCCTTCGCCACGCTGCGGGCCGGGTCCACCCTGTCCATCGACTTCGACGGGGCCCTGCTGCGCGTCGGCCTGGTCGACGATCGGGGGGCCACGGCCATCGTGACCGGGGCCGGCGCGGTGCACTCCAACCGGGCGGTGGCCATCGACCCGGCCCCCGCCCTGCCGCCGTTGACGGCCAAGGACCGGCGGGCCCTCGAGATCGGGGCGGAGCTGGGGGTGGACCACGTTGCCCTCTCCTTTGCCGCCTCGGGTGATGACGTGGCGCTGGTACGCAGCCTCCTCCCCGCCGGCGCCACCGTCATCGCCAAGATCGAGAGCCGGGCGGGCGTGGCCAGGGTGGAGGAGATCATCAACGCCGCCGATGCCGTCCTCATCGACCGGGGCGACCTCTCCCGGGAGGTGCCCCTCGAGTCCGTTCCCTTCTACCAGAAGGCGATCGTGCGCCAGGCCAACCGGTTCAACACCCCCGTGTACGTGGCCACCAACCTGCTCGAGACGATGGTGGAGCACCGCCGGGCTACGGTGGCCGAGGCCAACGACATCGCCAACACCCTGCTCGACGGGGTCCACGGCCTGGTACTGGCGGCCGAGACCGCCATCGGGATCGACCCCCTCGGGGTGGTCGACGCCGTGGCCCGCTCCATCGCCGCCTTCGAACGCTCGACCGCCGCCCTCCTCCAGGCCGACGAGATCACCCCACCGCTCCCCGGCCCCGCCGGTGAGCCCGTCGGGAGCGCCGTCCGATGAGCGACTTCACGGCCTGGCTGCCCGGAGGAGCAGGAGGTACATGCCGTCGGTTCCGGCGGCAGACGGCAGGAGCAGGGCGCCTCGGCCGTGCGGACGCCAGGGCGCGCCGGGCAACGCCTCGGCCGACAGGTGGGGGAACTCGGCCGCCGCCCATTGGTCGACAGCGCTCGTCTCGGCTGCCGTGAGGGTGCACACGCAGTAGGCCAGGAGCCCTCCGGGACGGACGGCGGAGGCGGCGGCGGCGAACAGCCGGCGCTGGAGGGCGGCGACCCGGTCCACGTCCTCGGGCCGCAGGCGCCAGCGGGATTCCGGCCGGCGCCGCAGGACCCCGAGCCCCGAGCAGGGGGCGTCGAGCAGCACCCGGTGGAAGGTCCCCGGGCGCACCGGGGGGGCTTGACCGTCGGCCACCACGGTGTGCACCGAGGCCAGGCCGAGGCGCCGGGCCGCCTCCTGGATCC
>JBOGFE010000414.1:0-6041 GCA_050741935.1 Acidimicrobiia bacterium
GGCCGGCCCAGCGCCTCCCCGGCGCCCCCCGAGGCCCTGGCCGGCGACAGTGCGGCCCAGAACTCGCCCTCCGCCGAGTCGACGGCCCGGGACATGACCGCCGGCGGGCTGGACCGCACGGTGGCCGACGCCTGCGCCCGCACCCTGGCCGGGGGCCCGGCCGCCGGTTCCACCCTGGTGGCCGTGGGCACCGGCACCTACGAGGACACCCCCGCCGTCGTCGCCGTCTTCAACGGCGAGAACGGCACCACCGCCTTCGTCGCCTCCCGGGACGGCTGCCGCCTCCTCACCAGCTTCCCGGTCTGACCCGGCCCCTCCGGGGTCTACGAGCGTGACGCCGCCTTCTTACTGGTAGCGACGCCGTAGGCCGCCACCCCTCCGGCGGCGACGATCGCCACCCAGCCCTCGACCGGCCAGGGGGCGCCGGCGAAGGTGTCGGCGGCGACGGCCATGACCTCGCCCAAGGCGGCCAGCACGCCGGCCACCGCCGCCATCCACACCGGGGGAGCGCCGCCCCAGCAACGGTTCACCACCCAGGCGATGACCGCCCCCAGGCCGGCGCCGCCCATGACGGGGATGAACTGGAACCCCTCGCCCTGGAAGGTGTACTCACCCAGGACCACGCCCCCCAGCCAGGCCAGGACGGCGGCCAGCGCCACGGACCGGATGAGAGGTTTCGCCACGATCGGGGAGGTTAGTGGCCGTCAGGTAGGCTGCCCCGCCATGGCGTCGCCAAGCCGCCCGGCCGGGACCGTGTCACTTTCCGCCGAGTCCGACTGGACCAACCAGGTCGCCGACGCCATTGACAACGCCGTCTCGACGGTGCGCGACAAGACGGTGGTCCCGGCCGAGAAGGTCGTCCGGATCATCGTGGCCGGCATGCTGGTCGGGGTGCTGGGCGGTGTGGCCGCCGTCCTCCTGGCCATCAGCTTCTTCCGGGGTCTGGCCGTCGCCCTGCCCGAAGACGTGTGGCTCGCCTACCTGGTGGTGGGCGGAATCTTCACCGTCGCCGGGCTGTTCTGCTGGTCACGACGCTGACCGAGGAGCCTTTTTTGGACGCCGTCCGTGACGTGATCATCATCGGGTCGGGCCCTGCCGGCCTCACGGCCGCCGTGTACAGCGCCCGGGCCAACCTGGCTCCCCTCGTGATCGAGGGGTTCCCCGGCGCCGGGGGCCAGCTCATGCTGACCACCGACGTGGAGAACTACCCCGGCTTCCCCGACGGGATCCTGGGCCCCGAGCTGATGGAGAAGTTCCGCTCCCAGGCCGCCCGCTTCGGCGCCGAGTACCTCACCGCCAACGCCGACGAGGTGGACCTCTCGACGCGCCCGTTCCGGGTCCGGGCCGAAGGGCGGGACTTCCACGCCCGCTCCCTCATCATCTCCACCGGGGCCACGGCCCGGCTGCTGGGCCTGCCGTCCGAGTCGAAGCTGCTCGGCCACGGCCTGTCCACCTGCGCCACCTGTGACGGCTTCTTCTTCCGGGGGGTCGACATCGCCGTGGTGGGCGGCGGCGACTCCGCCATCGAGGAGGCCACCTTCCTCACCCGCTTCGCCTCCAAGGTGACGGTGGTGCACCGCCGGGACGAGCTGCGGGCCTCCAAGATCATGCAGGACCGCGCCTTCGCCAACGACAAGATCGACTTCAAGTGGAACCGGGTGGTCGACGACATCCTGGGCGACGGGAAGGTCACCGGCCTGCGCCTGCGTGACACCGTCACCGGCGAGGTGGAGGACCTCCCCGTGGGCGGGGTGTTCGTGGCCATCGGACACGACCCCACCACCAAGCTGTTCACGGGCCAGCTCGAGCTCGACCCCGCCGGCTACGTCGTCACCCACGACGGGAGCCGCACGTCGGTGGAGGGGGTCTTCGCCTGCGGCGACGTGCAGGATCACGTCTACCGCCAGGCCGTCACCGCCGCCGGCTCGGGCTGCATGGCCGCCATCGACGCCGAGCGGTTCCTCGAGGCGGAGTCCCACCGGGCCTCGGTCTGAACCGTCTGAGGCCGGCCCTCAGGCGTCTTCGTAGGGTTCCTCGACGCCCCGGCGCACCCCGCGCACGATGGCCCGCCCGGCGTCACCGGCCCGGCTCACGAGGTGGCGGACGGCATCGGTGTCGTCGGCCTGGGCGGGCTGGCAGACAACAGCCGGCATCCGGGTCTCCCGGAGCACGGAGTAGGCCCGACCCCTCGGCTCCTCAGCGGCACAACCCAGCGCCGCGGCCAGCTCGGTCAGCACGCTCTGGGCCACCCGGAACCCCGACTCGGACCGGAAGGCCCGGGTGGCGAAGTAGTCGCAGGTGCAGCCGGGCATGTCCCCGAAGCGCAGCCCGAGGAAGAGATCACCCTTGTAGGCGTTGGCGTCGGCCGCCACCATCGAGTCCTCGTGCCCGGCCCCGTCCACCATCACATCGGCGCCGGCGTCGACCAGCCCCTTGCCCACCACCTCGCCCAGGGTGTCGAGGCCGGGCTCGATGGCCAGGTAGACCCGCCGGCCGGCCAGATGCCGGGTCTCCTCCCGTAGCGTCTCCCGTTCCCGAACCGCCGCCACCGAGCCCCCGGCGAAGCGGGACAGCCGCTCCACGGCAGCCACGCTGGCCGGGCCGCAGATCCCGTCGACGGCCACCCCGGCGTTGCGCTGGAACTCCAACACGGCGCCGAGGGTGTTCGGCCCGAAGAGCCCGTCCTCCTTGCCGGCGTCGAAGCCCAGGGCGTTGAGCCGGTGCTGGAGGTCGACGACGTCGTCGCCCCGCAGCATCGGGGTGCGGTGGTAGAGCAGCCGGTCGCCCAGGGCGTAGCCGGCCTCCACCAGGGAGCTCCAGGTCTGGCGGCCGCAGACCCCGTCGACCCGCAGGCCGCGGGCCACCTGGAAGGCCAGCACCGCCGCCTCGGTGCCCTCCCCGAAGACACCCGTCTCGCCCGGGTCGTACCCCAGCGTGGCCAGACGGTGCTGGAGGTCCCGCACCGCCTCGCCGCTGTCCCCCCGGGCGATGCGGAACCTCACGGGAGCATGACGATCAGCCGATGAACGGGGCGAGCTCGGCCATGAGCTGGGTCTTGTTGCGCGCGCCCACGAGGCGCTTCTCCAACGACCCCTGGTTGAACAGCATGAGCGTGGGGATGCTCATGACCTCGAACCGCCGGGCGGTGTCGGGGTTGTCGTCCACGTTGAGCTTGACGATGGTGATCTTGCCGGCGTGCTCCTTGGCGATCTCCTCGAGCACGGGGGCGATCATCTTGCACGGGCCACACCACTCGGCCCAGAAGTCGACGAGGACGGGCACCTCGGAGCTGTTCACGGTCTCGTCGAAAACGGCATCGGTGCCGGTGATGATGGCCACGTCGTTCCTTTCCCTTGGGAGAGGGCATCTTATTCGTTCCCTCGGAAACGTCTCGGCCGGCCCCCTCATTCCGTGCTCATGGCTCTTCGCCTGGCGGCTCATCGCGGCGTCGGCGGGGGCCCCTGCCCCGCCTCCCCTGAGTAGCGTGGCGCGGTGCTCCGCATCGACGCTGCAATCCTCATCCCCGGCCGGGGCGATCCGGTCCCCGCCGGCGCCGTGGTGATCGACGGCGACACGATCGCCTACGCCGGCCCGGCGGCGGCTGCTCCGGCCCTGCCTCCGGTCGGGCTCCACGTGCCCGTCGTCATGCCCGGCATGTGGGACTGCCATGGCCACTTCCTGGGGGTCCGGCGGGCCTCGCTGGACGACATCGCCCATGACCCGGTGGCGGTGGCCACCGCCCGGATCACGGCCGACGCCCGCCTCGCCCTCAACGCCGGCTTCACCAGCGTGCGGGAGCCGGGCGGGCTCGGCCTGTTCCTGGGCCGGGTGATCGACGAGGGCATCATCCCCGGCCCCCACGTGTACGCCGCCGGGGCCATCCTCTCCACCACCGGGGGCCACGGCGACCTCCACTCGCTCCCCCTGCGCTGGGTGGGCGACGTCTGTGACGAGCACCGGGGCCTGTGGCACTGCGACGGGGTGGCGGAATGCCTCAAGGCCGTGCGGGTGCAGCTGCGGATGGGCGCCCGCCTCATCAAGGTGTGCACCTCGGGGGGGGTCTCCTCCGAGCTCGACCATCCGCTCCACCAGCAGTTCTCCGACGAGGAGCTGTCCGCCATCGTGGAGGAGGCGGGCCGGGCCGAGCGGGTGGTGGCCGCCCACTGCCACGGCAAGGCGGGAATCATGGCCGCCCTCCGGGCCGGGGTGCGCACCATCGAGCACGGCAGCTACCTGGACGAGGAGGCGGTGGCGGCCATGCTCGAGACCGGCGCCGTGCTCGTGCCCACCCGCTTCGTGGTCGAGCGGCTCCTGGCCATGAAGGGCGAGCTGCCCGACTACGTGGACCGCAAGATCCGGGCCCTGGCCGACCGCCACCGGGAGTCCCTGGAGCTGGCCGTCCGATCGGGCGTCCCCATCGCCCTCGGTACCGACTCGTTCACCAGCGGGGTCGGGTCGGCCGTCCCCTGGGGCCGCAACGGTGAGGAGTTGACGCACCTGGTGGCGGCCGGCCTGTCGCCGCTGGCGGCCATCGCCGCCGCCACCGCCGACGCGCCCGCCACCCTCGGCCCCCAGGCCCCCCGCTCCGGCCTGCTGGCCGAGGGCTACGACGCCGACGTGATCGCCCTGGCCGCCGACCCGCTGGGCGACGTGACCGTGCTCGCCGATCCGGCCAACGTCACCCACGTCTGGAAGGGCGGGGTGGAGATGAAGACCCCGGCGACGGCCCTGATCGGCTGAACTCCTAGAACCAGGGGCGTTTGCCGGGGATCCCGACCCGGCGGGGCCAGCGGTCGTCGGTCCGGGTCTTCTCCAGCCGGGCGAAGCGGAAATCCCCCGCCCCGAAGACCGTCGCCGGTCCGTAGCCCAGCTCATCGAGGGCCTCCGGCGGCCAGCGACCGGATGCCTCGGGCGGCTCGCTCACGACCAGCGAGCCTCCGAGGCGCAGGAAGCCCACCGCACACTCGGCGGTGAGGGCCGGGGCGCCGAAGGACCGGGCCACGACCACGTCGAAGGCGCCCCGCAGCGTCGGGTGGCGGGCGGCGGTCTCGGCCCGTTCCTCGACCACCTCGACCTGCCCGGTCAGGCCGACATCGGCGATCGCCTCCCGCAAGAAGCGGCAGCGGCGCACGGCGGCATCCACGAGGACGATGCGCAGGGCGGGAAGCTCGTGGGCCAGGACCAGGCCGGGCACTCCCCCGCCGCTGCCGAGGTCGAGCACGCGCCCCGCCCCCTCGGGCACGCCGGCGGCCATCGCCCGGGCGTGATCGATGTGCCGCCCAACCGGGCCCGGCCCCAGGAAACCCTGTTCCTGGGCCCGGGCGAGAACCCCCCTCAGAGCGCCCGGATCACGACCCGGCGTCGCGGTTCCTCTCCCTCGGAGACGGTGGCGACGCCTTCGATCTCGTTGACCGTGTCGTGCACCACCTTGCGGTCCATGGGCGACATGGGCTCGAAGACCTGGTCCCGGCCGGACTCCAGGGCCCGTTCCGCCGCCTGGCGGACGAACTCGGCCAGCGCCTCGTGGCGGCGGGCCCGGTAGCCACCGACGTCCACGTGCACCCGGGCCCCGTGGCCACCGATGCGACGCTGCAGGGCGGTGCGCACCAGCTCTTGGATGGCATCCAGCGTGGCCGCCTTGGGGCCGATCAGCAGGCCGAGGTCGTCGCCCGTGATGTCCACCTTCACGTCGTCGTCCCCGTCGGCCTCGGCCGTGACCGAGGCCTTGATGCCGAAGCGCTCCACCAGGCCGATGGTGAACTTCTCCGCCAGCTCTACCTGTTCAGACAGCGGCACGTCGGATCCGCTCATCACGGCGATCTCCTCCCCCTCAGTGGCAGTGGTGCTCGTGTTCTCGCTCGCCGTGTTGGAGCGGGGCTTGCGGTCTCGGGACCGGCCCCCCTGGTTCCGCTGGCGCTGACCGTCCCGGGGGCGCTCCTCGCGATCGCGACTCCCCTCGCCGCCACCGCCGGAGCGGGACCGTCCTTCGCCGCCGCCGGTGGCCGCCGCCGGCCGTGACCCGCCACCCCGCTGCCGGCCCC
>JBOGFE010000415.1:0-2664 GCA_050741935.1 Acidimicrobiia bacterium
CTGGGCTTCCAGGCCGGCAAGCGGGAGGCCGAGGAGCTCGCCGAGCTGCAGGCCGAGCTCGTTCGCTCCATCGAGGCGCACCTCGCCGTCTCCGACGAGCGGGTTGCCCCGCTGGCCCCCCGGTCCCACTGAGTCCCGGCTGCTAACTGCCGCGCTGGTCGCGCAGGAAGCGCTCCAGCTCGGCCGCCAGCGTCTCCCCGGTGGGGAGATCGCGTTCGTCGATCTGGTCGTCGTCCCGCTCCTCGAGCTGGCGCACGTAGGCGCTGACGTCGGGGTCGGAGGCGACCAGCTCGTTGACCCGGTCCTCCCACGCCGTCGCCGCCTCCACCAGGTCGCCCACCCCCACGGGCACCGCGATCAGCTCGGCCAGGCGCTCGATCAGCGCCCGGGTGGCCTTGGGGTTGGGCGGGCTGGCCACGTAGTGGGGCACGGGTGCCCACAGCGAGACCGACGGGAACCCGGCGCCCCGGCAGGCGTCGTGGAGGACGCCGACGATGCCCGTCGGGCCCTCGTAGCGGGAGTGGGACAGGCCGAGCCGCTCGATCAGCTCGGGGTCGGCGGCGGTGCCCGTGAGCCGGATCGGCCGGGTGTGGGGCACGTCGGCCAGCAGGGCGCCCAGCGTCACCACCATCTCGCAGCCGGTCTCCCGGGCCACGTCCAGCACCGTGTCGCAGAACGTCTTCCACCGCAGGTTGGGCTCCACGCCCGACAGGAGCACCATGTCGCGCCCGACCTCCTCGATGTGGGCGCTGAACACGTCGTTGGCCGGCCAGGTGATCTGGCGGGTGACGCCGTCCACCAGGCTGACCTGGGGCCTTGACACCTGGAAGTCGAAGAACTCCTCGGGCTCGATGGTCGCCATCCGCTGGGCCCGCCACCGGGACCGCAGCCAGGTCAGGGCGCCGGAGGCGGCGTCGGCGGCGTCGTTCCAGCCTTCGAAGGCGGCCACCATCACGGGGCGCCGGAGGGTGGGTCGGTCCTGCCACGAGAGTCGGTCCATTGCCTTCCCACCCTACCCGGGTGCCGAGCCGCCTAGCCCCGTCGAGGTCAGGCTTCGGGAGGGAAGGGAGGGGCCGGGTGCCGGCCGCCGATCAGGTAGACGGGGGTGCCGGGGGCGACGGCCTCGAGGAAGGCTCGCGACGAGTGCATCGGAATGCGGACGCAGCCGTGCGAGGCGGGGTGGGCGGGCACCGACGGCGAGCCGTGGATGGCATAGCCACCCTTGAAGTACAAGGGGTTGTAGAGCACGCCGAGGTGGCTGACCCGCTTGCCCGAGAGCTTGCGGCCGATGCGGAAGGAGCCGGAGGGGGTGACGGCGACACCGCAGCGACCCTTGGCGCAGTAGCGCTTCCCGTTGCCGGTCGACACCGACAGGATCCGGTCCAGGACGCCCCCGGAGTAGAAGAAGAGGACCTGGCGGGGAAGGTCGACCTCGATGCGGGTGGCGCCCCCGGCGGGGAGCAGGGGGGCGGGGTCCCGGGTGAGGTTGAGGGCGGCGAGGGTCTCGGGCGTGGCCGCCCCCGTGCGGGGGAGGCCGGCGACCTTCTGGAAGGCCATCACGGCGTGGGTGGTGCTGGCCAGGTAGCGCCCGTCGGGGGTGCCCGGGTCGTAGCGCAGGGCCAGGAGCCGCTCCTGGAGGAGGCGCACGGGTTCACCTTCGGCGCCCGGGGCCAGGGCGTCGGAGGCGAGCGGGGGGAACGGCACCGGGGTGACCGGGGGCGTCCAGACCGGTTCGGCGATGCCCGAGGCCGCCACCGGCGGGGGCGACGGGTTGCCGGCGGCCCGGGCCGCCTCCTGGCCGGCGTCGAAGGCGCAGCCGCCGAGGAGGACCGCCAGTGCGGCCAGGAGGGCCCCGGTCGGCGGCGGTGGGTGGCCCACGGTCAGGAACGGGCCTCGGCGATCGCCGCCCAGTGCTCGGCCGTGGCCGTGTGCCACACCCAGAACGAGAAGCCGGTCGCCCCCCTGCCCGACGCCGCCTTCATGAACCGGTCCAGCGAGTCCCGGGGCGGCGGCCCGGGGGCGCCTCCGTCGATGGCGCCGTCGTAGGCCTGGCCGACGGGGAGGATGGGCTTGTTGTAGTGGGCCAGGTTGTCGATGGCCTTCACCACGTCGGCCACCGGGTCCCGGTCCATCCAGTAGACCATCGGGGCGATGGCGTCGAAGTGGCCGGTGGCCTCGTCGAAGGGGTAGGCGAAGCGGGGCGGGGGCGGGATGGTGGCGATCAGCGGGTAGCCGGGCCCCACCAGCTCCCGCAGGCGGGCGCCGTAGGCGGAGGCGCCGGCATGGGTGAGGTTGACCCCCTCGTGGTGGGTCTCGATGTCGGCCGAGAAGGCGTCGATGCGGTGCCCGTCCGGGGTGGTGTAGGCGATCTCGGTGGCGGCCCGCTCGGCGTCGGCCCGGGGGTCGAAGAGGTAGGGGAAGTCCCAGCCCACCACCGACAGGTCGGCGGCATGGGCCACCGGCAGGAGCCGGTCGAGGTCACCCTGGCCGTAGAAGCCGGTCTTCGACGAGCCCAGCCGGAGGTAGAGGTGGGTGAGGCCCACGGCCTTGGCCTGGGCCACGAGGGCGGCGGGGTCGCCGCCGGCCGCCCACTCCAGGCGGTGGAGCCACTTGCCCTTGCCCCGGGGTAGGGCCGGTGGGCGCGGCGGCGGGGTGGTGGGCGGC
>JBOGFE010000416.1:0-2313 GCA_050741935.1 Acidimicrobiia bacterium
GCGCCAAGGGGGCCTACGACATCGCCCTGGCCTACGCCAAGGAGCGGGAGCAGTTCGGCCGGCCCATCGGCGGCTTCCAGCTGGTCCAGGACATGCTCGTGCGCATGCTGGGCAACATCACCGCCTGCCAGTGCCTGGTGTTCCGCCTCGGCATGCTGGCCGACGCCGGCGGCATCAGCGAGGAGCAGGCCTCGCTGGCCAAGGCCTACACCACGGTGGCCATGCGCGAGACCGTCGGCCTGGCCCGCGAGCTCATGGGCGGCAACGGCATCCTCCTCGACCACAACGTGGGCCGCTTCGTGGCCGACGCCGAGGCCATCTACTCCTACGAGGGCACCCGGGAGATCAACACCCTGGTCGTCGGCCGGGCCATCACCGGGCTCTCCGCCTTCGTCTAGTCCCCGCCAGCCCCTCCCCTGTCCGTCCCTCTCACCGTGCGAGGTCTCCTCTCCATGCTCAACCTGTCCGTCCTCCTCGAAGACTCGGCCCGCGAGGTCCCCGACCGTCCCGCCGTCGTCGTGGGCGAAGTGTCGCTGTCCTACGCGGCCCTCAACGCCGCCGCCAACCAGGTGGCGCACGCCCTCGTCGCCCGGGGGATCAAGCCCGGTGACCGGGTGGCGCTGTCGTGCCCCAACGTGCCCGCCTGGCCCATCGTCTACTACGGGATCCTCAAGGCGGGCGCCGTCGTGGTGCCGCTCAACGTCCTGCTCAAGCCCCGGGAGATCGCCTACCACCTGCGCGACTCGCAGGCCCGGGCCTACGCCTGCTTCGCCGGCACCGCCGAGCTGCCGATGGGGGAGATGGGCCACGCCGCCTTCTCCGAGGTCGACGGCTGCGAGCACTTCATCCTCATCACCCCCGACCCCTCGGCGCCGTCACCCATCGCCGGCGTGCCCACGCTGGGCCAGGCCCTGGCCGGCCAGGACGAGACCTTCGAGGCGGCCGCCACCTCGCCGGCGGATACCGCCGTGGTCCTCTACACCAGCGGGACCACCGGGCAGCCCAAGGGCGCCGAGCTCACCCACTCGAACCTGCTGCTCAACGCCCGCCTGGCCGAGCGGCTCTACCCGCCCGCCGACCACGACGTGCACCTGGTGACGCTGCCGCTGTTCCACTCCTTCGGCCAGAGCGTGCAGCTCAACGCCGGCATCTACACCCGGGCCACCCTGGTGCTCCGGCCCCGCTTCACCCCCGACGCCGCCCTGGCCGCCATGGCCCGCCACGGGGTGACCATCTTCGCCGGCGTCCCCACCATGTACTGGGCCCTCCTGGGCTGTGTCGTCGGGGACACCCCGCGCCCCGAGGGCGGCGGCGGCCACGACCTGGTCGCCATCGCCGCCCGGCTGCGGGTGGCCGTGTCGGGCGGTGCGGCCCTGCCCCTCGACGTCCTCACCGGCTTCGAGGACCGCTTCGGGGTTCCCATCCTGGAGGGCTACGGCCTCTCCGAGACTTCGCCCGTGGCCACCTTCAACCGGGCCGACCGGCCCCGCAAGCCGGGTTCGGTGGGCCTGCCCGTCTGGGGGGTGCGGGTCCGGGTGGTCGACGAGGACGGCGCCGACGTCCCCACCGGCGAGCTGGGCGAGATCGTCATCCGCGGCCACAACGTGATGAAGGGCTATCTCGACCGGCCCGAGGCCACCGCCGAGGCCGTCCGCGACGGCTGGTTCCACACCGGCGACGTGGGCCGCTTCGACGGCGACGGCTACCTGTACATCGCCGACCGGGTGAAGGACATGATCATCCGGGGTGGCTTCAACGTCTACCCCCGGGAGCTGGAGGAGGTCCTCCACAGCCACCCCGCCGTCAGCCTGGCCGCCGTCGTCGGCATCCCCGACGAGCGGACGGGCCAGGAAGTGAAGGCGTTCATCATCCGCCGGCCGGGTAGCGAGATCACCGAAGCGGAGCTGGTGGCCTGGGCCAAGGAGAACATGGCCGACTACAAGTACCCCCGCCAGGTCGAGTTCCGGACCGAGCTGCCCATGACCGCCACCGGCAAGGTCCTCAAGCGGGAGCTGGCCCGGCCGTGAACTTCGGCGTGTACCTGTTCCCCACCGAGTACTCCATCAACGTGGTCGAGCTCGGCCGGGCCGCCGAGGAGCGGGGCTTCGACTCGCTGTTCGTGACCGAGCACACCCACATCCCCACCAGCCGGCGCAGCCCCTGGCCGGGCGGCGCCGAGCTGCCCGAGGAGTACAAGCACATCCTCGACCGTTGCCATTGAGTGTGCATGGGTTGCACGTTCTTAGGCTGCCGTCGATTGCTCGGCGGAGGTGGCGGTCTTTTCCGGCCCGGTTGGGCTGGTGCCGTCTTCGC
>JBOGFE010000417.1:0-3738 GCA_050741935.1 Acidimicrobiia bacterium
CGCCAGGGCCGCCCCGGCCGCCCCGACCCGTTCCCGGACGTAGGCGAGGCGGGCGCCGCCCCGCAGGGCCCGCTCGAGGGAGGCAGCCGTGTCGCCATCGGCCTGGACCGCCGGCGCGAGCAGCGGCTCCAGAGCGGGATCGGTGGTGTCATCGCCGAGGAGGTGCCAGGCCACCCGATCGGGCACCCGCAGCGGCCGGGTGAGGAAGGGCCGGTCGGTCTCCTCGACGAGGACCAGGCCCCCGACCACCAGGGCGCCCGCCGGATCGAGGCGGCGCCGGCCGGTGAAATCCGCCCCGCACAGCTCGAGGGCGAGGCCGGCGCCGGCCCGGCGCCGGGTCACGTCGTCCTGGAGATACCCGTAGAGGCGCTCGAAGCGGGGATCGAAGTCGGGGGCGAGGGCGACCAGGAGGATCTCGACGTCGCCGGCATCGAGCCCGAAGGCGCGGGCCAGCCGCCGCAGGCGGATGTCCGCCCCGCGCTTCTCGGCCGCATCGGCGGCGGCCTCGGCTTGCTGGAGCAGCGACGCGGCGTCCGGATCGGGCGGTGTGAGGCCGGCCGCGGGCAGTTCCTCGGCGAGGAGGGCATCGACCTGGTCGTCGGAGATGTACAGGCCACGGAACTGGTCGTCCGGGTTGGGATCGGCGGCCCGCCGGCGTGCCACCGCGGCGGCGACGCGCAGCTCGAGCACGGCGAGGCGGGCGCGGAGATATTCGATCGACGGGTCAACGGCGCCCGCGGCGCGCGGTTCCTTGGTTCTCGCCCTGGTCGCCATCCCGGCGGACGCTACCGGCAGCTCCCGCACTGGGGGAGCCGCACCCGTGCCGCTCTTGGGGACCAGTTGCACGCCCAAAAGGGCACTGCCTCTTGGTGCACCTCTCGGTTCCCCCCCGCCCGTCCCATCGGACGTTGTCCCCGCAAGCCTCCGGCACCAGTCTCGGAAGCCGTAGCCCCAGCGCTCCCGAGGAGGAGGCCTCCATGCCTCAGTACCTGTCGCCAGGCGTCTACGTCGAAGAGGTGGACTCCGGGTCCCGACCCATCGAGGGCGTGGGCACGGCGGTCGCAGCCTTCGTCGGCCAGGCCGCCTCAGGCCCGTTCAACACCCCGACCCTCGTCTCCAACTGGACGCAGTACACCACCACCTTCGGCGACTTCATGGAAGGCTCCTACCTGGGCCACGCCGTCTACGGCTACATGATGAACGGCGGGGGGAACGCCTACGTCGTGCGGGTGGGCGGCAGCAACGGCAGCTCGCCGTTGCCCACCGCCCGGGCCGAGCTCACCACCGGCACCCCGGACAAGCCCATCCCCTACCGGATCGAGGCGATCGAGTCCGGCGCCGCCGGCAACGACCTCTCGGTGGAGGTCAACTACCCCGACGGCGGCGACGAGTCGACGTTCAACCTCGTCATCAAGGTCGACGGCAAGCCGACGGAGACGCACGAGAACCTGACCATCAAGAAGGGCAAGCAGAACGCGGTGACGGTGGTCAACGCCGCCTCGACGCTCATCCGCCTGGAGGAGGTGGCCACCGGCACCGCCCTGGAGCGGCCGGCGGCCGGGCCGGTGGCCCTGGCCGGCGGTGACTACGTGCCGGCCCCGAGCCGCCTGGAGCCCGACGACTACGTCGGCGACGTGGCCGCCCGCACCGGTTTCTCCAGCCTGGAGGCGGTCGAAGAGGTCACCATGCTCTCCGTCCCCGACCTCACCGCCGCCTTCGAGCAGGGGGCGCTCGACCTGGAGGGCTTCAAGGCCGTCCAGCTGGCCATGATCGCCCACTGCGAGCTGATGGGTGACCGGATGGCCATCCTCGACCCGCCACCGAGCCTCAACGCCCAGCAGATCAAGGACTGGCGGGTGAACCAGGCCGGCTACGACTCCCGCTACGCCACCCTCTACTGGCCCCGCATCAAGGTCCTCGACCCCTTGTCGGGCACCAACGTCTACGTGCCCCCGAGCGGCCACATGGCCGGCATCTGGGCCCGCAACGACGCCACCCGCGGTGTCCACAAGGCCCCGGCCAACGAAGTCATCCGGGGGGCCATCTCCGTCGAGAACAACATCACCAAGAACGAGCACGACCTGTTGAACCCGGAGGGGATCAACTGCATCCGCGCCTTCCCGGGCCGGGGCATCCGGGTGTGGGGCGCCCGCACCATCTCCAGCGACCCGGCGTGGCGCTACGTCAACGTCCGGCGCCTGTTCAACTACCTGGAGAAGTCGATCCTGGTCAACACCGACTGGGTCGTCTTCGAGCCCAACGACCGGGAGCTGTGGTCGAAGATCCGGCGCACCATCGCCTCCTTCCTGGTCATGGAGTGGCGCAAGGGCGCCCTCTTCGGCAGCTCCCCCGACGAGGCCTTCTACGTGAAGTGCGACGACGAGACCAACCCGGCCGAGGGCATCGACGCCGGCCAGGTCGTCTGCGAGATCGGCGTCGCGCCCGTCAAGCCGGCCGAGTTCGTCATCTTCCGCCTGGCCCAGCTCCAGGGCGGCACCAGCCTGGTCAGCGAATGACCACCACATCTGAGGACAGGAGGTAGGTAGGGATGACGACCAAGTACGCGGCCGGGACGCCCAAGGGCAGCTTCGACGCCGTCATCGGCATGTCGTTCTCCATCAAGGTGGACGGCGGCCGGGAGATCGCCGCCATCAAGGAGATCTCCGGGCTCAAGCTCGAGGTCGACGTCATCGAGCTCAAGCAGCAGAACGCCGCCGGCATCTACATCAACACCAAGGTGCTGGGCCGGCCGAAGTCGGGCACCATCACCCTCACCCGGGTCATGACCGAGGACGACTGCTTCGAGAAGTGGATGCAGGACTCCTACGACATGATCCCGACCCGGCAGGTGCCCCGGGCCGACGCCACCATCACCGTGTACGACGTGATGATGAAGGCGGTCAAGAAGTTCGTGGTGAAGGACGCCCAGCCCAGCTCGCTGGAGATCACCCAGATGCAGGCCGGCGGTACCGCCGCGCTGGAGGAGAAGCTCACCCTCCAGCACGTCGGGATCACCATGGAGAAGGGCTGATGCGACGGGGCCCCGGCACGCTGGTGCCAGCGCCGGAGGGCATGTGGATGGCCGACGGGGAGGTGCCCGCCGAGCGGGCACCTCTGCGGACGGAGTTCGAGTTCGAGCTCCCGCTCGGCTACATCGACCGGGACGGCGACCTGCACCGCCAGGGGACGATGCGCCTGGCCACGGCCCGCGACGAGCTGATCCAGCTCTACGACGCCAAGGTCCGGGACCGTCCCGAGTGGCTCACCGTCGTCCTCCTGGCGGCGGTCGTCACCAGGCTCGGCACCCTGCCCCGGGTCGACGACGACGTCATCGAGCACCTCTTCGCCGCCGACCTCGCCTTCCTCCAGGACCTGTACCGGCGCATCAACCAGGAGGGTCACACCCGGGCGGCGGTGGCCTGCCCGAACTGCGACCACGAGTTCACGGTCGACGTGGCCGGTGGTCGCCAGGGGGGATCGTGACGTACGCGGTCGAGCGCCTCCACGAGGAGATCGCGTACGTCGCCTACCACTTCCACTGGCCCCTGGACGACATTCTCGACCTCGAGCACCCGACCCGGAGCCGCTACGTCGAGGAGATCGCCCGGATCAACCAGCGGCTGAACAAGGACCAGTGAGCCCATGTGGCCCTTCCGGCGCCAGCGGCGGCCTGAGGGCCAGCCCGATCCCGGCCCGGCCGGCCCGGTGCCGGCAGGGGCCACGGCGCCGGCCGGCCAC
>JBOGFE010000418.1:0-5016 GCA_050741935.1 Acidimicrobiia bacterium
GGCCCACCCGGGCCAACTTCCGCACCGGCCACCTCACCATCTGCACCCTGGTGCCGATGCGGTCCGTGCCCCACCGGGTGGTCTGCCTCCTCGGCCTCGACGACGCCACCTTCCCCCGCCGCAGCAGCGTCGACGGCGACGACCTGGTGGCCCGCCACCCCTGCCTGGGTGACCGTGACGCCCGCTCCGAGGACCGCCAGCTCCTCCTCGACGCCGTCCTCGCCGCCACCGACCACCTCGTCGTCACCTACACCGGCCGGGACGAACGCACCAACGCCGAGCGGCCCCCGGCCGTGCCCGTGGGCGAGCTCCTCGACGTCATCGACCGCACCGTGTCCACCGGGCGCACCGACCCCGACGGGACCGAGGTCCCTGCCCGTCGCCAGGTCGTCATCCACCACCCGCTCCAGCCCTTCGATCCCCGCAACTTCACCACCGGCCCCGAGGCTCTCGTCCCCGGTCGGGCCTGGAGCTTCGACGCCGTCGCCCTCGACGGCGCCCGGGCCCTGGTCGCCCCCCGCCGGCCTCCGGCCCCGTTCCTGGCCGCGCCCCTACCACCTGCGCCAGGCGACATCGTCGAGCTCGAGCACCTGGTCAGCTTCGTGGCCCACCCGGTCAAGGCGTTCCTGCGCCAGCGGCTCGGCTTCACCCTCACCGACGACCCCGACGAGCTGTCCGACGCCCTCCCCATCGAGCTCAACGCCCTGGAGGAATGGGGCGTCGGCCAGCGGTTCCTCGACGCCCGCATGGCCGGGGCCAGCCCCGAGGCGTGCGTCGCCGCCGAGATCGCCCGCGGTGTGCTCCCGCCCGGAGTCCTGTCCCACCCCGTCATCGACGAGATCGGCCCCACCGTGGAGGAGGTCCTGCGTGAGGCGCAGGCCCTCAGCCCCGCCGCCGCCGGCGAATCGGGCTCGGTGGAGGTCAACCTCCGCCTCCCCGACGGCCGCCTGCTGGTGGGCACCGTGGCCGGCATCGCCGGCGACATGCTGCGCGCCGTCACCTACTCCCGGGTCGGCCCCCGCCCGCGCCTCGGCGCCTGGGTCCGCTTCCTGGCGCTGAGCGCCGCCCACCCCGAGACCGCCTTCGAGGCTGCCACCGTCGGCCGCTGCCGGGACAGCCGCAACCGGCGCAAGCGGGTCACCATCGCCCGCCTCGCCGCCCTCGGCACCGATCCCACCACCCGCCGGGAGAGCGCCCTGCGCGACCTCGCCGTCCTCGTCGATCTCCTCGACCGGGGCCTGCGCGAGCCGCTCCCCCTGTACTGCAAGACCTCGGCTGCCTGGGCCCAGGCCGCCCGGGCCGGCCACGATGCCCGCTACGCCGCCAGCGGCGCCTGGGAGTCGGCCAAGTTCCCCAACGAGGACAAGGAACTCGAGCACCGTCTCGTCCTCGGCGGCCTCCGCCCCTTCGCCGACCTGCTCGCCGCCGAACCCCGGCCCGACGAGGACGGGCACGGGTGGGCGGCCGGCGAGACCAGCCGCTTCGGCCGCTACGCCCGCCGGCTGTGGGACCCCGTCCTGGCCCACGAGAAGGTGTCCGACCGGTGACCGCCAAGCCGTCCGCCAAGCCCGCCGCCGTGTCGGCCTTCGAAGTCTGCGGCCCGCTCCCGTCGGGCGTCACGGTCCTCGAAGCCAGCGCCGGCACCGGCAAGACCTTTACCATCACCGCCCTCGCCGCCCGCTACGTAGCGGACGGGGTCCCCCTCGGCGAGTTGCTGGTCGTCACCTTCACCCGCATGGCCACCAGCGAGCTGCAGAACCGGGTGCGGGAACGCCTGGTGAGCGCCGAGGCGGGCCTGGCCCGGGCTCTCGCCGGGGTGAAGCCCGACCCCGACGACGACGTCCTCTGCCTCCTGGCCGACGGCTCCCCCGACGAGGTCGAGGTCCGCCGGACCCGCCTGGCCCGGGCCCTGTCCGACTACGACGCCGCCACCATCACCACCATCCACGGGTTCTGCCAGCAGGCCCTCGACGGGTTCGGCCTGGCCGGCGACCTCGAGGCCGGTGTCACCTTCACGGAGGACGTCTCCGACCTGGTGGAGGAGGTCGTCGACGACCTCTACGTGCGCAAGTTCCACGGCCGGGCCGGGGCCCCGTTCGACCGGGCCGAGGCGGGGCGGATCGGGCGCCTGGCCGTGGTCAACCCAGGCGCCCCCATCGAACCGACGGGCGCCGACCCCGCCTCCGAGTTCGCCCTGCGCCGCGGGCTGGCGGCGGCGGTGCGGGCCGAGGTCGACCGGCGCAAGCGGGCCCAGCGCCTCCTCACCTACGACGACCAGCTCACCCGCCTGCACGACACGCTCGTCGACCCCGCCCACGGCGCCGCCAACTGCGCCCGCATGCGGGACCGTTGGAAGGTCGCCCTGGTCGACGAGTTCCAGGACACCGACCCCATCCAATGGGAGATCATGCGCCGGGCCTTCGGCGAGGGCGGCGCCACCCTGGTGCTCATCGGCGATCCGAAGCAGGCCGTCTACGCCTTCCGGGGCGCCGACGTCTACGCCTACCTGGAGGCGGCCCGGACCGGCACCGCCGCCACCCTCGACGTCAACTGGCGCAGCGACCAGGGCCTGATCGACGCCTACGACGCCCTCTTCCGGGGCACCAAGCTCGGCCACGAGGGGATCGTCTACCGCAAGGTCAGGGCCGCCGACGCCCACCAGGACCCCCGCCTCACCGGCGCCCCCCAGCCCGCCCCGCTGCGCTTCCGGGTCGTGCACCGCGCCGACGGCCTGGTGCGGACCACGGACTACGACTACGTGTCCAACGCCCCCGGCCGGCGCCACATCGCCGCCGACCTGGCCGCCGACGTCGGCGCCCTCCTCGCCTCCAAGGCGCGGGTGGAGACCCGGGCCCGGGACGGCTCGATGACCCTGCGGGAGGAGGTCCGCCCCGGGCACCTGGCCGTCCTGGTGCGCCGCAACCGCGACGCCGCCACCGTGCGCGACGCCCTCGAGGCGGCCGAGATCCCCGCCGTCATCAACGGGGCCGGCAGCGTCTTCGACGAGCCCGTCGCCCGGGAGTGGCTGCGCCTCCTCGAAGCCCTGGAGCGGCCCACCTCCCCGGCCCGGGCCCACTCCGCCGCCCTCACCGCCTTCTTCGGCTGGACGGTGGAGGACGTCGCCGCCGGCGACGAGGCGGCCTGGGAGGACGTCCACGTCAAGCTCCACCGCTGGGCCGGGCTGCTGCGCCGGCGGGGCGTCGCCTCGCTGCTGGAGGCCATCACCTGGGGCGAGGGCCTCCCGGGCCGGGTGCTCGGCGACGCCGACGGAGAGCGGGACCTCACCGACCTGCGCCACGTCGGCCAGCTCCTCCACGCCGAAGCCACCGCCGGCGGGCTCGGTGCCGCCGCCCTCACCGGCTGGCTCCGTCAGCGCATCGCCGAGGCGGGGGAGGACACCCACAACGAGGACCGCAGCCGCCGTCTCGACTCCGACGCCCAGGCCGTGCAGGTCCTCACCATCCATCGGGCCAAGGGCCTCGAGTTCCCCGTCGTCTACTGCCCCTACCTGTGGGAGCCGGGCTACATGGCCCGCAAGCCGCTGCCGTTCTTCCACGACCCGGGGGCGGGGGACCGGCGCACCATCGACGTGGGCGGCGAGGGCAGCCCCGGCTTCGACGCCCACCTGCGCCAGTTCGTCCTCGAGCAGCGGGGCGAGGACCTCCGACTCGCCTACGTGGCCCTCACCCGGGCCCGCCACCAGGCGGTGGTGTGGTGGGCCGGGTCCTGGGACAGCCGCGACTCGCCGCTCGGCCGGCTGCTCTTCTCCCGGGACGACGACGGCAACGTGGCCCCGAGCGGAAAGAACACCCCCGCCGACGACGTGGTGGCCGCCCGCCTCGCCGCCCTCGCCGCCGACGCCCCCGGATACGTCAGCGTCGAGCGCACCGGCCCCGGCGGAGGCGTGGTCTGGACGGCCGACGCCACCGCTCCCGGCGAGCTCGTCGCCGGCCGCTTCGACCGCACCCTCGACTACCAGTGGCGGCGCACCTCCTACACCGCCATCGTCCACGCCGCCCACGAGGCCCGGGTGGCCAGCGAGCCGGAAGAGACCCTGAAGCTCGACGAGCCGTCCGTCGTGGCGCCGGTGGCGACCGGGTCAGGAACGGGCCGGCCGGCAGGTGGCGACGAGGCCGCCCTGCGGGCGGTGAGCGCCTCCTTCGCGGCCATGCCCGGCGGCGCCGACATCGGCACCTTCGTCCACGGCGTCCTGGAGCACGCCGACTTCACCGCCGGCGACCTCGACGCCGAGCTCACCGCCCGCGTGGCCTCCGAGCTGGCCCGCCGCCCCGTCGACATCGGTGACCCGGCGGCGGTGGCGGCCGGCCTGCGGGCGGTCCTGGAGACGCCCCTCGGCCCCCTGGTGGGCGACGTGCGTCTGCGCGACATCGGCGCCTCCGACCGACTCGACGAGCTCCACTTCGAGCTCCCCCTCGTCGGCGGCGACACCCCCGCGGGCGAGCTCACCGTCACCGCCATCGCCTCGGCCCTCGCCGCCCACCTGCCCGCCGGCGACCCCCTCGCCGGCTACCCCGCCCGCCTCGCCGACCCCGTCCTGCAACGGGACCTGCGCGGCTACCTCTCCGGCAGCCTCGACATGGTGCTGCGGGTCCGGGACGCCACCGGGGTGTCCCGCTTCGCCGTCGTCGACCACAAGACCAACTGGCTCGGCGTCGACGGCGAGCCGCTATCGGCCTGGCACTACCGCCCGGCGGCGATGGCCGAGGCGATGCAGCGGGCCCACTACCCCCTCCAGGCGCTGCTGTATGCCGTGGCCCTGCACCGCTATCTCCGCTGGCGCCTGCCCGGCTACAACCCCGACGCCAACCTGGCCGGGGTGCTCTACCTGTTCCTGCGGGGCATGTGCGGCCCGGACACCCCCCGGATCGACGGCCAGCCCTGCGGCGTCTTCGCCTGGCGTCCACCGGTGGCCCTGGTGGAGGCCCTGAGCGACCTCCTCGACCAGGGGTCGGTCCCCTCCCTGGCTTCCCCCACGGCGCCTGGAGCGCCGCCGGC
>JBOGFE010000419.1:0-3467 GCA_050741935.1 Acidimicrobiia bacterium
CCGAACTGGCCCTCGGTGGGCTCCGCTCAACAGAACCATGGTTCGGTCAGGCGGGGCCGGGCGTCGCCCGCGGCGTGGGGGAGCAGGTCGGGCAGGAGCGTGCCCTCCCGGCCGGCGGCCTGGTAGACGGCGGCCCGGACCCGGTCGAAGATCGCCCGGAGCGGCTCGGCGCCGTGGAGGCCGGCCTCCACCACCTCGACCAGGTGCCGTTGGAGCCGGTCGACGGCCGGATCGGTGGACGACCACGTCCAGGTCAGGCGCTGGGGGTCGTAGGGCCCGAGCCCGTCGGCCAGCTGGTCGAGCAGCAGCGAACCCGCCGGCAGGAGCAGGCGGATCGTGTACTGCACGGGCTCCACGTTGGCCACCAGGTCCTGGACGGCCACGAAGTCGACGAGATCGACCATGTCCTCGAGGGTCGTCCAGGGCGTGAAGGGCAGGAACGACGGCCGGACCTCGATCCCGTTGGCCCGCAGCAGGGCCACCACCTCGGCGGCCTGGGCCGTGGTGTGACCCTTGTCGAGCCGGGCCAGGATGTCGTCGTTGACGCTCTCGAAGGCGCAGACCACGAACAGGCAGCCCGCCGCCGCCAGCTCCGGCACCATCCCGGCATGCCGCAGGATGTGGTCCACCTTGGCCGTGCAGTCGAAGGTCACGTCGGGGAAGGTCCGGTGGAGCCGGCGCACCACCCGCAGGGAGTGCTGGGGGCCGTTCAGGAAGTCGGGGTCGCCGAAGGTGATGTGGCGGGCACCGGCCGCCACCTGGGCCTCGGCGTCGGCCATGACGACGTCCTCGGGCACGGCCCGGAAGCGCCCGTCGTAGATGACGGGGACGGGACAGTGGCGGCAGCGGTGGAGGCAGCCGTGGCTCGCCTCCACGTATCCGGCCAGGCGCCGCTCGGCGCCGACGGCGAGCCGGGCGTAGCGGTCGAGGGGCGGGAGGGTCTCCCGCCTCGGAGGGCGGAACGCCGAGCGCCCGAGCTCGACCGAGGTCAGCTGCGCCGGGCGCCTCGGGTCGAGCTCGCCGGCCCATGCCACGAGGGCGGGCTCGTACTCGCCGGCGATCAGCCGGTGGGCGAGGCCCTCGGGGGCGATCGGGGCGTAGAGCCCGTAGAGGCAGACGGGCAGGTCGGGGTGGAGGACCCGGACGACCTCCACCCAGTGCTGGGCCAGGCGCATGGCGGTGTGCATCGGCACGGAGACGGCCACCGCCTCGGCCCAGGCCAGGGCGTCGAGGTCCCAGGTCTCCACGGCCAGGTCCAGGGTGCGGATCTCGTGGCCGGCGCCGGCCAGGGCGGCGGCCGGGGAGGCCAGGTGCAACGGCTGGTGACCCAGCTCATAGGTCGAGACGAGCAGCACCCGCATGAGGGACCCAGACTACGGGGCGCCTCGCCTCAAGCTGGATCGATGACCACGTCCAGGCAGGCGTGGGCGGTCCGCAGGGCGGCCTCGACGGCCTCGGGAGTGGCGGCCCGGGCGAAGAGGAACCCGAGGTAGCGGTCACCCTCGGGCAGGGGACGGACCGGCCGCCCGGACAGGACGGACACCTCGAGGCCCTCGATCCCGGGCACCGCCCGGGCCTCGTCCTGGCCCCGGACCTCGACGAGCCGGCCGGCGGCGGGGATGGGCAGCATCATCACCCCGGAGGCGGCGGCCTCCCGCACCGGGTCGAGGGGCAGGCCGAGGGCGTGGCGGAGGATGAGCTCCTCCAGGCTCACCCCCATCCCGAAGCGCAGCGACCGGGAGCACAACCCGCCGATGGAGCGGGCCGCCACCTCCAGGAGCCAGGTCTCCCCCTGGTCGTCGATCCGGAGCTCGGCGTGGACGGGCCCCTCGACCAGGCCGATGCCGGCGGCCGCCGCCGCCACCGCCCCCACCACCCGGGCCCGGGTCTCCGCCGGCAGGCGCGACGGCGTGACGTAGAGGGTCTCCTCGAAGTAGGGCCCGGTCAGGGGATCGGGCTTGTCGAAGATGGCGAGCACCTCGAGGTGTCCGCCCCGCAGGAGGGCCTCCACCGCCACCTCGGTGCCGGCCACGTAGCGCTCCACCACCAGCGGGGCGTCGTCGACACCGGTGGCCTCGGCCACGATGGCCCGGGCCCGGGTCCCGGCGGCGGCCGCCTGGGCCGGGTCGTCGGCCCGGATGACCCCCCGGCTGGCCGAGAGCGACACCGGCTTGACGACGCAGGGAAAACCGATCTCGACGGCGGCGGCGGCGACATCGGCGCCGGTCTCGGCGGGGACACCCCGGTCCCGGGTGTCAACGGGGACACCCCGGTCCCCGGTGTCAACGGGGACACCCCGGTCCCCGGGGGCGACGACGGTGAAGGCGGGCTGAAGCACGCCGGCGGCGCCGGCCAGGGCGGTGCGCATGGCCGCCTTGTCCCGGGTGGCGGCCACCGCCGCCGGCGGGTTGTGGGCCAGGCCCAGACGGGCGCCGGCCAGGGCCGCGACCAGCACCCCCTGATCGTCGACCGCCACCACCGCGTCCAGGGGGTGGCGGCCGGCGGAGGCCACGATGGCGGCGGCCGCCGCCCCCGGGTCGTCCAGGGGGAGGACGAGGGCCCGGTCACCCATTTCGATGGTCTGGGCCACGTCCGAGGCCACCACCACCTCGGCCCCCAGGCGGGCGGCGGCGGCCAGGAAGTCGGGGGCCCGGTAGGTGGCGGAGGGCAGCAGGATGAGAACGCGGGCCACGGCGGTATCATGGCCGCATATGAGCGCCGAAACGGACCCCATACTCACCGTCACGGAGGTGGCACGCCAGAAGGTGCTGCGCGTCCGGGCCGCCGAAACCGACCCCGACAAGCTCGCCCTGTGGCTCGAGGTCAGCGGCGTCGCCAACGGCAAGTACCGCTATGACATGTACTTCCAGCCCGTTGAGTACGCCGGCCCCACCGACGCCGTCCAGCGCCACGACGACCTGTCGGTGGTCATCCCCAACTTCTCTATCGACAAGGTGCGCGGCTCCACCCTCGACGTAACCGGCGACCCCATCGAGGGCGGCCTCGTCCTCGACAACCCCAACAGCCCGAGCCCGGCCGTCGCCGCCCCCGGCACCGTCGTCCCGCCGCCCCCCGCCGACCTCACCGGCGACGTGCCCCAGCGCGTCATCCAGGTCCTCGACAGCCAGATCAACCCGTCCATCGCCGCCCACGGCGGCCACGCCCAGCTCGTGGCCGTGGAGGGCGACACCGCCTACCTGCGGCTGTCCGGCGGCTGCCAGGGCTGCGGCATGGCCTCGGTGACGCTCAGCCAGGGCATCGAGGTCCTGCTGAAGGAGAGCGTGCCCGAGATCCTCCGGGTCGTGGACGTCACCGACCACGCCAGCGGCACCAACCCCTACTTCGAGCAGGCCAAGAAGTAGCACTTTCGGGGGCCCTGCCCCCGAATACCCCGAAGGCATGGCCGCGCCTGCGGCGCCCGTCACTCCTGTTCCGCCGGGCTGTCCCTCGCTTCGCTCGGGGCAGCC
>JBOGFE010000420.1:0-4476 GCA_050741935.1 Acidimicrobiia bacterium
AGGGTGACCAGGGCCAGCATGGCCTGGTCGTGGTTGAGCGCCCGGCCCTCGTCGTCCACGATGACCAGCGTCTCGCCGTCGGGGTCGAAGACCACACCCACGGCGCTGCCCGACGTCCGGACCAGGTCCTCGAGCCGGGCCACCCTCGACCAGGTGTCGTCGAAGGCGGCGGCCCCCTGGGTGGAGGCGAAGGGGTTGACCGAGAGCACCTCGGCGCCGATCTTGGCCAGCACGCTGGTGAGCACCACCGAGGCGGAGCCGAAGGAGTAGTCGAGGACGACCTTGAACTTGGCCTCCTGGACCCGGGCGGCGTTGATGGAGCGCTCGAGCGCGGCGGTGTAGTACTCGATGGCCCGGGGCGGGTAGATGATGTCGCCGATGTCCCCGGCGAAGGCCCGGCGGAAGTCCTCCCGTCCGAGCAGGCGCTCGATCTTGCGCTGGGCCCCTTCGTCGATGTCGGCGCCGGCGGCGTCGAAGAAGCGGATCTCGACGCTGGCCGGGTCGCCGGGCATGAGCCGGACGGTCATCCCGCCCTGGGCCCGCTCCGAGCGCACCTGGAACCGGGTGAGGGGGACGGGGGCGAGCTCGAGGTCGTCGACGTGGACCCCGGTCAGGTTGAGGCCGGCCATGAGCGCCCGCTTGAGGGTTCTCGCCACCCGGGAGGTGTCCCGGCTGGCGCAGACCACCGATCCCTTCTTGAGCGTCGTGCCGTAGGCGGAGGCGAGGCGGACGGCGAGCTCGGCGGTGATGTCGACGTTGGCCAGGCCCCGGACCCCCCGGCGCCCGAACAGGGTGCGGGCGCCGCGGCTCTCCCACACGATGGAGGAGTTGACGACGGCCCCGGGTTCGACCGTCTTGAACGGGTAGACCTTGACCCCCGGGTTGACGACGGCGTGCTCACCCACGAAGCACTCCTCGCCCAGGACGACGCCCTCCTCGGCCCGGGCGCCGAGCCGCAGGTCGCAGGAACGGCCGATGACCGCCCCCCGCAGGCGCACACCGGGGCCGATGTAGGCGTGGTCGTGGACCACGCAGCGCTGGACGAAGGCATCCCGCTTGACGACCACGTCCGAGCCCAGGACGGTGTACTCGCCGATGCGGGCCCCGGCTTCGACCCGGCAGTTGTCGCCGATGATGGCGGGGCCGACGATCTCGGCGCCGGGGTCGACATCGGCGCCCTCGCCCAGCCAGATCCCCTCCCCCACGGCGAAGCCGGGCACGTCGACCCGGACCCGGGCGTCGAGGATGTCCTCGTGGGCCCGCTGGTAGGCCTCGATGGTGCCGACGTCCTCCCAGTAGCCGTCGACCACCACGCCGCACAGCCGACGGCCGGCGTCGAGGGCGGCGGGGAAGACGTCGCCGGAGAAGTCGACCACCTGCCCGGCTTCGATGATGTCGAAGATCTCGGGTTCGAGGACGTAGATGCCGGTGTTGATGGTGTCGGAGAACACCTGGCCCCAGGCCGGCTTCTCCAGGAACCGCTCGATCGACCCGTCCTCGCGGGTGATGACGATGCCGAAGTCGACGGGGTTCTCCACCCGCTTGAGGGCGATGGTGGCCAGGGCCCCCGCCTCCCGGTGGGCCTTGATGACGGCGGAGAGGTCCACGTCGGCGAGGACGTCGCCGGACATGACCATGAAGGTCTCGTCGAGCTCGGCGGCGGCGTTGCGGACGGACCCCGCCGTGCCCAGCGGTGTCTCCTCGGTGGCGTAGCGCAGGCGGACGCCGAGCTCGGAGCCGTCGCCGAAGTAGTTGCGGATGTGGCTGGCCAGGTAGGCGACGGTGACCACGACGTCGTCGAAGCCGTGGTCGGCCAGCCGGCGCAGGACGTGCTCCATCAAGGGCTGGTTGACCATGGGCAGCATCGGCTTCGGCAGGTTGGAGGTGAGGGGCCGGAGCCGGGTGCCCTCACCACCGGCCATGACGACGGCCTTCATGACAGCCTCCCCTGCAGGCGGGCCGCCCGTCCCTCGGCGAGGGCCCGGCGGCCGATGGGGATGTAGGTGACGGCGGCGTACCACAGGAAGGCCAGGCCGGCCAGGGCGAAGCACCAGGCCAGGAGGTCGGCGGGCCGGCCCCAGGGTCCGGGGTCGCCCATCATGAACAGGGGGAGGGAGAACATGATCGAGAGTGTTCCCGCCTTGCCCGCCCACTGCACGTCGATCCGCTTGGCCCCGGCGGCGGCGAGGGCCAGAACGGCCACGGACACGAGGATCTCCCGCAGGAGCAGCGCGATCCCGACGAGGACCGGCACGCTGCCGTCGATGAGGAGCGAGATGACGACCGTGCCGAGGAGGATGCGGTCGGCGGTGGGGTCGAGGACCTTGCCCAGCTCGCTCACCTGGTGGAGCCGCCGGGCCAGGTAGCCGTCCACCCAGTCGGTGGCGCCGAGGACGGCCAGCAGCCAGGCCGCCGCCGTGCGGTCGTCCCGGCCGAAGAGCAGCCAGCAGAACAACGGCACGAAGAGGAGCCGGCCCAGGGTGACCGCGTTGGGCACGGTGAGAATGCGGGATTCGGCCCGCTCCGGGACGGCCATGGTGGCTCCGAGTGTACGCCGCTTGCCTGCCGGCCCACTTTGGGTAACTCTGCCGTCGTGGCCGACGAGCTCGACGTGGACGCCCTCATCGCCCGGTTCCGGGAACGGGCCCAGGCGGTCCGCAGCCGGCCCCTTCCTCCCGTGGCCGGGCCCGACAAGAAGCGCTTCATCGAGCGGGCCCAGGTCGACTTCCAGGACTTCGCCATCATCGGCGACGCGGCCGGCGCCATCGAGGACGGCTTCCTGGTTCTCCGGGTCGATCTGCGGCCCCCGGAGGCGAAGGACGGCCGGCCGGCCGGCTGAGCCGGCGCCCGTCAACCGGTGGGTTCGAGGATCTCCTCCCCCGGGGGTTCGGCGTCGGGGTCCCCGGCCCGCCACATGGCGGCGTACAGGCCGCCCCGGGCCAGGAGCTCGGCGTGGGTGCCCTCCTCGGCGATCCGCCCGGCGTCGAGCACCACGATCCGGTCGGCGCGGGCCGCGGTGGCCAGCCGGTGGGCGACGATGACGGTGGTCCGGCCCCGGGACAGGGCCCCCATGGCCGCCTGGACGCGGGCCTCGGTGGCCAGGTCGAGGTTGGAGGTGGCCTCGTCGAGCAGGAGCACGGCGGGGTCCACCAGCCGGGCCCGGGCCAGGGCGAGGAGCTGGCGCTGGCCGGCGGAGAGGGACCGGCCCCGTTCCGAGACCGGGGTGGCGTAGCCGTCGGGCAGCCCGGCCACGAAGTCGTGGGCGCCCACGGCCCGGGCCGCGGCCTCGACCTCGGCGGCGCCGGCCTCGGGGCGGCCGTAGGCGATGTTGTCGAAGATGGTGCCCGAGAACAGGTGGGCCTCCTGGGGGACGAGCCCGAGGTGACGGCGGTAGCCGGCGACGGGGAGGTCGGTGAGCGGCACCCCGTCGGCGGTCACCCGGCCTTCGGTGGGGTCGTAGAAACGGGCCAGGAGCTTCACCACCGTCGACTTGCCCGCCCCGGTGCGACCCACCAGCGCCACCGTCTCGCCGGGGGTGAGGGCGAAGTCGATGCCGTTGAGGGCCCAGGCCCCTTCGCCCGGGTAGCGGAAGCGGACCCCGTCGAGGCGCAGTGCTCCGGACAGCGACGGCAGCGGGGCCGCCCCGGGCCCGTCGGCCGGCGACACCGGGGTGGCCAGCAGCTCGGTCAGCTTGTCCGCCGCCGCCTGCGCCTGCTGGAACACGTCGAAGGTGTGCGAGAGCTGCGTCACCGGCATGAAGAACAGGTTGAGGTAGAGCACGAAGGCGATGAGGTCGGCCGGCGTCAGCGTTCCCGCCCGCACCAGCCCGGCGCCGTAGCCGACGACGACCACGGTGGCCACCTGGCCCAGGAGCTCGACGGCCGGGAAGTAGGTGGCGGACAGCCGGTTGCCCTCCAGGCGGGCGTCGAGGTGCTCGCCCGCCACCTGGCGGAACTCGGAGTAGTTGCGGTCCTGGCGGGCGAAGGCGTGGGTCACCCGCACCCCGGAGAGGCCCTCCTGGAGGCTGGCCATGACCCCGGCGACCTTGTCCCGCACCCGGGCGTAGGCGGCGTCGGAAGTCCGCCGGAACCACCAGGTGAGCGCGATCAGGGGCGGCACCACGGTCATGGCCGCCGCCGCCAGGCGCCAGTCGAGAACGACGAGGGCGACGGCCACCCCCACGGCGGTCAGGCCGGCCACCACCAGAGTGACAAGCCCCTGCTGGAACAGCTGGGCCAGGGCCTCCACGTCGCTGGTCATGCGGGTCATGATCCGGCCCGCCATCTCCCGCTCGTAGAAGTCGAGCCCGAGGCGCCCCAGATGGGCGAAGACCTTGATCCGCAAGGCGTACAGGAGCCGCTCGGACAGGCGCCCGGTCCAGCGGGCCCCGGCCCACAGCGCCCACCAGTCGGCCAGGGCCACCAGGGCGAAGGCGGCGGCCGCCACCACCAGCGCCCCCCGGCGGCCGTCCTGGAC
>JBOGFE010000421.1:0-8310 GCA_050741935.1 Acidimicrobiia bacterium
GTCCTGGCCGGACTCCCGGGCTTCGCCGTGGTGGCCGCCGGCCTCCTCGGTATCCACCTGTCGGCCCTGTCGATGCTGGGCCTGGCCGGCGCCGCCGTCGTCACCGTGGCCGCCTTCGGGGGGCTGGACCTCCTCCGGCCCCCGGCCCAGCGCACCCACCTCGGCCGCCTCCTCGAACGCATGGGCGACGACGGCCTGGCGCCGCTCTCGGACGCCATCGCCCGCAAGGCCGACATGGCCTGGGACGTGGCCCGCCCCGCCGCCCGCCGCTGGCTGCCCCTGGTCCTGGCCGGGGTCGCCTACGTGGTGCTGGTGTCGTTCGGGCCCCGGACGGCGGTGCGCCGCCTGGGGCCGCGGATCCCCGAGCTGGCGCCGGCCCTGGCCGGCGTCCTGATCGCCGGCGCCCTGGGCTTCGCCCTCAACGACTCCGGGCTGGCGGTGCCGGGCATGATGCTCGGGGTGCTGACGCCCACCCTGGTCCATCTCAGCCTGGAGGCGTGAGGCGGAGCTCCCCGAGCGGTGCCGGTCAGCCCTCGAGGGCCGCCACCGAGACGACGGGCAGGGCGGGTGGGTCGGCCCCGAGCGATCCGTCGAAGGGTCGGTCGGAGAAGTTGAAGATGCCGCCGTCCTCCGCCACCATCAGGTAGCCGTCCCCGAAGGCGACCATCCCCGTCATGGGGCGGTTGAGCCGGACGTCACCCGTCGAGCCCCGGAAGGGGGCGTCGAAGGTGAAGACCCCCCCGTCGGAGGCGACCAGCCAGTAGCCGGCGCCGTCGGGGTCGGGCACCAGTGACTGCACCGGGGCGTTGAGCACGAGGTTGCCGGTGGAGCCGGCGAAGTGGGCGTCGCCGAAGGTGAAGACCCCGCCGTCGGACCCCACCATGTAGTAGCCCGCCCCCGTGGGCGTGGGGACGGTGTCGAGCACCGGGCCGTTCAGGGCCACCCCGGTGAGGTCGCCGTGGAAGGCGGCGTCGCCGAAGGGCAGGGCCCGCCCCCGGTCGGTGAAGATCCAGTAGCCGTTGCCGGTGGGAGTGGCCGACAGGCTGGTGGCCTGCTCGCCGGCCGCCAGCCGGGGGCCGGCGTCCCCGAAGCCGTGGGCGGCCCCGAAGGGCGACACGGTGCCGTGGCGGTCCACCACCCAGTAGCCCTCCCCGACGGGGGACGGCTCCAGGTCGACGGCCGGGACGCCCGGGGCCGGGCCGGCGTCGCCCAGGTGCGTGGCCCCGCCGAAGGCGTAGACCTTCCCGCCCGAGCCCAGCATCCAGTACCCCGAACGGCCCGGCGCGCTGACCCGGGGCGACCCGGCCGCGGTCGGCGACGTCGTGTCGGCCGGAGCCGGTGCGGTCGTGGTGGTCGTCGTGGGGGCGGGTCCCGCGGTGGGTGCCGGCGCCGGACCGCCGGCCGTGGTCTGGAAGTCGGGGTCGCCGTCGAAGTCGGGATGGTTGGTCAGGTTGACCTGGCCGCTCCCGTCGGCGCCCATCAGCCAGATCTCGCCGTTGCCGGTCCGCTCGGGGATGCTGTTGGGCTGGCGGACGTAGGCGATCCTGGTGCCGTCGGGCGACCAGGCCGGGTCGACGTCGCTGTCCGGATCGTTGGTCAGGTTGGTCTGGCCGGCGCCGTCCGCGGCCACGACCAGGATGTCGGGCTCGTTCTTCGTCCCGTTGCCCCGGTAGGCGATCCGGGTGCCGTCGGGCGACCAGGCCGGGTCGTCGCCGTAGCTGGAGGTCTTCACCGCCTGCGGGTCGACTCCGTCGACGCCCACCACGTAGACGCGACAGGACGGATTGCAGCGCCGGTAGGTGATCTTCGTCCCGTCGGGAGACCAGCTCGGCTCGTCGTCGACCCCCTTGCGCTTGGTCAGCTGGGTCACGTTGGTGCCGTCGGCGTTCATGATGAACACCTCGGCGTCGCCCGTCCGGTTGGAGCGCCAGGCGATCCGGCTGCCGTCGGGCGACCACACCGGCTCGTCGTCGAGCGCGCTGGCATCGGTCAGGTTGGTGAGGCCGGTGCCGTCGGCGTTCATCAGGAAGAGGTCGGCCGAGGAGCCGTTGGCGTCATGGCCGTAGCCGACGAAGACGATCCTGGTGCCGTCGGGCGACCAGACCGGCTCCCGGTCCTCCTCGGGGTCGTCGGTCAGCTGGGTCACCCCGCTGCCGTCGGGGTTCATGGAGTAGATCTCGAAGTTCCCGCTGCGGTCGCTGGTGAAGGCGATCCGCCCGGTCGTACCCGGCACCACGGCCCGGGCCGGCGGGATGGCCGGGGTCAGGAATCCCAGGAGGGGCAGGCCGGCGGCCACCAGTGCCACCGCCAGGCGCTTGGCATCGCTTCGGGCCCTCCGGACGCGCATAGGCGGGTCATCTCCGCAATTCGGGCTGTTGTCCCACGCCCCCGGCAACAAAGGGACAACCGGTCGTCATTGCACCATAAGGGTTTTCTCCTTATGGCCCTCTGAAACCTGCAAAAAAGGGACGGGACCCGGTGGCGTCGAAGAAAGCGCGTTCAGCGACCGGCAAAGCCGGGGCGGCGCTTCTCGGCGAAGGCGGCCAGGCCCTCCTTGAGGTCCTCGCTGGCGAAGGCCCGGGCCACCAGGCGGTCGATCTCGGCCAGCAGGGCGTCGTCCTCGCCCCGGGACCAGCCCGTGTGGCGGGCCAGGGCGTTGAGGGCGGCCTTGTGCCCGGCCACGCTCAGGGGGGCCAGGGCGGAGATCTCCTCGGCCAGCGCCAGCGCGCCGGCGAGGGCGTCGGGTTCCTGGCGTTGGACCAGACCCATGCGCAGGGCCTCCTCGCCCCCGATGCGCCGGCCGGTGAGCAGGATGTCCCGGGCGTGGGCCTGGCCGACCAGGTGGGCCAGGCGCTGGATGTTCTCGGGGGCGAGCATCACCCCCAACTGGGCGGCGGGGATGCCGAAGGCGGCGTCGGGGCCGGCGACGCGCAGGTCGCAGGCCACCACCAGTTGGGTGCCGCCCCCGAGCGCGGGCCCGTTGACGGCGGCGATCACCGGAGCCGGGTAGTCGACGACGGCGTCGAGGAGGGGCTCGAAGGCGGGACGAAACTCGTCCTCGCCCCCGGGGTTCGGGGTGTCCCCGGCGCCCCCGGGGCCCGGGGTGTCCCCGGAGGACGTCGCCAGGGGGTGGCCGAGGTCGGCGCCGGCGCAGAAGGCGGAGCCGGCCCCGGTGAGGACCACGGCCCGCAGTGCGCGGTGCTCCGCCAGATGTCCCCGGAGCTGGTGGCACATCTCCACCGACAGGGCGTTGCGCCGCTCGGGGCGGTCGAGGGTGGCCAGCCCCACCGCCCCCCGCACCTCCCAGCGGATCAACCGCGCGCCCCCCCGGTGAAGCGGAAGGCCCCGAGGTGCAGCGGCGGGACGTGGACGAGGCCGGGACCGAAGAACTCGGAGTCGGCATAGCGGGCCTCGGCCCCCACCGCCAGCACGTTGCCCGGGGCCAGCGCCTCCAGGAACGACTGGGTGAACCGGAGGTTGCTCACCCCGGGTCCGACCTTGCCGTCCTCGACCAGGAACGTGCCGTTGCGGGTGAGGCCGGTCACCACCTGGGTCTTGGGATCGAGGACCCGGCAGTAGTTGAAGGTGGTGACGAGCAGGCCCCGGCGCATGCCGGCCACCAGCTCCTCGGTGCTCGCCTCCCCCGCCCCGAGGAACAGGTTGGTGGTGATGGCACCCCACACGTCACTGCCGTCGACGGCGTGGCCCGTGCTCTCCATGCCCAGCCTCCTCGCCGTCCGCCGGTCATGGGCCAGGGCGCTGGAGGTCCCGGCGGCGACGAGGTCGAGGCGGCGCCTGGGCGTGCCGTCGGCGTCGAAAGGAACGCCGATGGCCGCCGGGTCGGTGGCGTCGTCCCACATCGAGATGGCCGGATCGAACTGGGCCTCGCCCAGGCGGATGCCCGACTGCCCCTCGATGACCTGCTTGGCGTTGAAGCCGTAGAAGGCGAGGAACTCGACCAGGGTGGCCACGCACTCCGGTTCGAGCACGACCTCGTACTCCCCCGGCTCGACGTCGATGGGCGAGGCGCTGCGGCGGGCCCGGTCGGCGGCCGCCGCCCCCGCGGCCCCGGCGTCGATGTCGGCCAGGCGGTAGGACGACTGGTGGGCGGAGCCGGCCGAGTCGCCGGTCTGGTGGATCCCGTCGATGGTGGCCCGGCTCGACCGGCCGACGGCGACCTGGCCGGCGGAGTTGGCGAAGGCGGTGGTGCCGCCGTCGGTGTCGCAGTAGCCGGCCGCCCGCAGCCCCTCGCCGGCGGCCACGAACTCCCCCACCTTGCCCGCCCGCCCGTCGGGGGAGGCCACTTCGGTGGCGGGGTCGTAGTGGTCGACGTCGGGAACCGGCGCCGGGGGGGCCAGGCCGGCCCAGTCGGGGTCCTCGGGCCGGAGGGCGGCGGCGGCCAGCGTGCCCTCCACCAGGGCGGCGAGCCCGGCGGCGTCGACCTTGGTGGTGGAAGCGGTCGCCACCCGCCCGGCGGCGGCCACCTTGAGGCTGACCGAGATCCCCTCCTCGCCCACGTTCTGGTGGATGAAGGAGTTGGCGAAGCGGGTGAGAGCGGGACGGCCCTTCCGGGCTGTCACCTGGGCCTCGCCCCGGTCGCCGACCAGCTCGACGACCCGACGGCAGAGCTCGGTGGGGTCGATCATCTCGGGGGCACCCCGGGCCCCGGGCGCCGCGCTCATCCCCGCACCCCCACCCGGACGCCGCGGAATCGGGCGGGGGCGGCCGGATGCCCGGTGTGGGCCGACTGCATGGGCTGGCCCTTGCCGCAGTTGGGCACCCCCCACGGCTGCCACTCGTCCCCGCCGGCCAGCATGTCGAGGCCGGCCCAGAACTGGGGGGTGATGCCGGTGTAGGTCGGGTTGCGCAGCATGCGGCCCCGCTTCCCGTTGCGGATCTCCCAGCCGACCTCACAGCCGAACTGGAAGTTGAGCCGCTTGTCGTCGATCGACCAGGAGCGGTTGGTGGCCATGAGGACGCCGTCGTCGGTGGCGGCGATGATCTCCTCCAGGGACGAGTCGCCGGGCAGGAGGCCGACGTTGGTCATCCGCACCATGGGAATGCGGTTGTAGCCGTCGCCCCGGACCATCCCGCCCGGGGGCAGGCCGGCCAGGGCGGCCGAGTCCCGGCCCGACAGGACCCCAACCCACACGCCCTCCCGCACGATGTCCACCCGCTGGGCGGGCGTGCCCTCGTCGTCGTAGCCGAAGCTGCCCAGCGCCCGGGGCAGGGTGGCGTCGGCGGTGATGTTCATGAGCGGCGATCCGTACTGCAGTGACCCCAACCGCTCGAGCTCGAGGAAGCTGGTCCCGGCGAAGGCCGCCTCCCAGCCCAGGATCCGGTCCAACTCGATGGCGTGCCCGACGGACTCGTGGATCTGGAGGGCGAGCTGGCTCGACTCCAGGATCAGGTCGGTGGTCCCCGACGGGCACTCGTCGGCGGTGAGGATGGCCACGGCCTCGGAGGCGACCTGGTCGGCGTGGCCGGGGAGGTCCCAGCGCCGGACGACCTCGTAGCCGCCGGTCTCGAACTGCCCGAAGGCCTGGGGGTAGGAGCGGCGCTGCGTCTCCGACTCGCCGACGGCGGTGGCGTCCATGCCCCCGCCGGTCTCCACCAGGTGCTGGTGGAGGCGGTGACCCTGGCTGGAGACGAACCACTTCTCGGTGTCCCAGGCGGACAGGAAGGCCCGGGCCAGGGCGACGCCGGGCACCGCCCGCATCGCCTCGGTGACCCCCACCACGAGATCGCCCCGCTCGGCCAGCGACACGGCCAGGGGGTCCTCGTCATGGGGGGTCTCGAAGTCGTCCTCGGCCACGGGGACGTCGGCCAGGGGCATGGCCGGGCCGGGGACGGAGGCCGAAGCCCGGGCGATGGCCGCCGCCTGCTCCCCGGCCTGGCGGGCGAAGGCCGGATCGGCGGTGGCGAAGAAGCCCCACGACGAACCGATGAGGGCCCGCACCCCGACCCCGGCCGACTCGCCCTGGTCGAGCGCCTCGATGACCCCGTTGAGGGCTTCGAGGCCCTGGTGCCGGCTCACCACCACCCGGGCGTCGGCGTAGTGGGCTCCGGCGGCCAGGGCCGCCTCGGCGGCGGCGGTGGCGTCATCGAACACGTCAGCACCCCTTCCAGACGGGCTTGCGCTTCTCGGCGAAGGCGGCCAGGCCCTCGGCGGCGTCCTCGGTGGTGGTGGTCACGGTGAGCATGGCGTGGAGGTAGTCGAGGGCCTCGTCGGCGCCCATGTCCAGTACCCGGTAGAACGAGTCCCGACCCCAGTGGACGACGACCGGCGACTTGGAGGCGAGGGTGGCGGCCAGGTCGTCGACGGCGGCGTCGAGCCCGCCGGCGGGAACCACCCGGTTGACGAAGCCGATCCGCTCCGCCTCGTCGGCCTTCACCCGGCGCCCGGTCATCATCAGCTCCAGGGCGACCTTGGGGGGCATGGAGCGCAGCAGGGGCACCGAGATCATGTACGGCCACAGTCCGATGTCGATCTCGGGCGTGCCGAAGGTCGAGTCCTCGGTGGCGATGACGACATCGCAGGCGAGGGCGAGGCCGAAGCCCCCGGCCAGGCAGTAGCCCCGGACCCGGGCGATGGTGGGCTTGCCCAGGGCCCAGAGGGCCCGGAACAGGCCCGCCACCCGGCCCCGGGCCTCGTGCATCTGGGCCGGGCCCACCTGCGAGCCGATGCCGGACAGGTCGGCGCCGGCGCAGAAGGCCTGCTCCCCGGCCCCGGTGAGCACCAGCACACGCACGGCGGCGTCGGCCTTGGCGGCGGCGAACGCCTCGTCCAGCTCGGACATGACCTGGAACGACATGGCATTGCGCCGCTCCGGCCGGTCGATGGTGACGCGAGCCACCGGCCCGTCGACCTCGTAGCGGACCTGCTCCATCCTCGCCACGCTCCTTTGCGCCGGTACCGGGGGGCACTCTAAGTCGCCCAAATCCCCCGACCCGGCACCGACGCGATGGACAATGGCGTGATGTCCTTCCTGGTGGTCGTCCTGAGCGTCGCTCTCGGTGTGGCCCTCCTCACCGGCGGCAGCCTGGCCCGGGTCCTGGAGACCCGGCTGCGGGCCACGTGGGCGCTGTTCGTCGCCCTGGCCGTGCAGGTCGCCCTCGACCTCTTCTGGTCCGGTCCCGCCAGCGGGCTGAGCCACGTCCTGCTGAGCGTGTCCTACCTGCTCCTGCTCGGGTTCTGCGCCGCCAACCTGACCATCAAGGGGATGTCGGTGGTGGCCTTCGGCATCGCTCTCAACGCCCTGGTCATCACGGTCAACGGCGGGATGCCCATCCGGACCGATCCCGGGTTCGCCGAGACGGTCAAGCACCACGCCGAGGGGCCCTCCGACTCGCTCACCTTCCTGGGCGACATCATCGTGCTGCACCCGCTCAACCAGGCGCTGTCCTTCGGGGACCTCATCATGATGGTGGGCCTGGTGGACGTGCTGGTCCACCGCAGCCGTCCCGCTCCGACCGGGCGTCGCCCGTTGGCCATGGAGGCGATCGAGGCCGTCGTGTAGGCCGTCGTATGGTCTGGGCGTATGGCGCCCACCGCGGCTCTGGTGTCGTTCCGGCTCGGCGGACCCGACGGCGTGTCCGTCCAGGCCGCCACCTGGGGCCGCGCCCTGGAGCGGTTGGGGTTCGCGCTGCGGCGGGTTGCCGGCGACCTGGTTGACGGGCTCCGCCCCGGCGACGTGGTCCTTCCCGGCCTGGGCGTCACCGCCGAGGCGGCACCCGGCCCTGACGGGCAGCGCCCCGCCGGCGTCCGACCACCCGAGCCCGAGGACATCCTGGAGGCGGTCGCCGGCTGCGACGTGGTGGTGGTGGAGAACCTGCTGTCGCTTCCCCTCAACCTGGCCGCCGCCGGCGCCGTGACCGAGGCCCTGGGCCGGCTCCTCGAGGACCGTTCCGTGCGGGTCGTGCTCCATCACCACGATCTGGCCTGGCAGCGGCCGGAGACCGCGCATGTCACCGCCCTGCCCCCGCGGCTGGCCGGCGCCCTCCACGTCACCATCAACGACTTCTCCCGGGCCGAGCTGGCGGCCCGGGGTTTCGAGGCGGTGACCATACGCAACGCCTTCCACCTCGACGCCCCTCCCGGGCGGCGGGAGACGTCGCGGGCCGCGCTGGGCGCCGAGCCCGGTGATGTGATCGTGCTCCAGCCCACCCGGGCCATCGCCCGCAAGAACATCCCCGCCGCCCTGACCCTGGCCGAGGGGCTGGTCGAGCGGCGCTCGACATCAGGCGCCGTCATCTACTGGCTGCCGGGGCCGGCCGAGGACGGATACGCCCCCGTCCTGGAGCGTATGG